>VGSO01000005.1 GCA_016874945.1 Deltaproteobacteria bacterium | reverse complement strand
ATGTCAATATATACTTAACCTAGTATTACTATTTGCCCTTCTTCTCTTGGAGCTGAAGGATGCCTTCTCGAATGCTTTAAATTGCCATTTTCATCAGGCCAAAAATATCCAAAGACAGGAACCTTGTGGATATCCATAAGTTTTTGGAATGCATAAAAAATGTCAGTAGTGCATTTATAGATTTGTCCCCCGCTCAATTTCTTTTCAGGAATAATAAAAGCACAGGGAACCCGATGCTCTGCAGAAGAAACAATTCGACAAAATCTTTGCTTGGTATGTTGGCTTTGAGGAGTATGAGTCATAAATTCTAAAGTAATGATGGGAATATGTGCGCCACTTTCTATACAAGTAATTATAATATCATGCTTATCAAGGTATAATAATTGCTGAATTTCACGAGGCATTTTAGGGAATTGCGACCTATTCGTAGGAGGGAACAACCTCTGATAAAATACATTACTCTTGTATTTTGACAATATAGTATTTCTTTTAACCCAATGTGCCAAATTTATATCATTATCGTGCCATATAGTAAACTGTGTCATTTTCTTTGCTCCTTAAAATATAATTAATCTCAACTTCACCTAATAAATTCGTTGCTAATAATATTTTCTTCTTTATAATATCTAAATATTCTGGCACTATTTCATATAATATTGAATTTCTACTTGTTTTTATTGCTGCCTCTGTTGTTGTCCCACTGCCACCAAATGGATCGAGAACATTATCATTTACAAAAGAATAGAGGAGAATACATCTAAAAGGTAAGTCAATTGGAAATGGGGCTATGTGGCCCTCAATATTATCTTTAATCCTTACCCTATTAATAGTCCATATCTGTTTTGTGTATTCCTTATATTCTTTTGAAGAAAGTTTGCTGGCTTCTTTATTATCCTTGGAGACATAATTGTAATTGGCTTTACCGCGCTTTCGTAATATAAATATATATTCCATGCTATCGCATATAAGAGGACTTGGTGGATAAGGTAAAGAACCATATTGAAATCCTTTCATAGGCACCTTATTCCAAATAATCCTATCAACTAATTCAAACCCATTTTTAAGCAAAATATCTAATAACAGGAATCCTAACGGTATCCATTTTACTCCAAAATCACCTGCAATAGGTTGGTCTGAAATATTAAGACAAAACTTCCTTCCAGGTTGCAAAACTCTATAGCACTCTTGAAATACAGCCTCCATATCCTTTAAATAATCATCTAATGATGATCCAAAGCCAATTTGTTTTAAACTTCCATAATCTCTCATATTATAGTATGGAGGAGATGTAACAATCAGATGAATAGTATTATCATCTAATTCATACATTTTTTTGCTATTGCCTATTATTATTTTATGTTTAGTGAGCATTAAAATATCCTTTTATTCTTTTTTACGATATTATTTTAATTATTGTGCCCCATCCTAAATCCGCCTCGATGTGCCATAATAATTTTAAAGATATCTATTAATAGAATACCTCAAAACTTAAACTTTCTCAACCACGTTCCTCCCGCCGCTCCACCCGGCCGAAGTGGTCGTACTGGAGGTTGAAGGTGCCCCGGCCCTGGGTAAGGGAGCGCAGGGCGGTGGCGTAGCCGAACATTTCCGCCAGGGGGGCCTGTCCGGAAATGAACCGCACCGGGCCCTTGGCCAGGAGCTGTTCCACCTTGCCTTTCCGGGCGCTCAAATCCCCCAGGACTTCGCCGGTGAATTCCTCCGGGGCGATGATTTCCACCTTCATGATGGGCTCCAGCAGCAGGGGTCCGGCCTTCAAGAACCCTTGCTTCACCGCGGTCATGGCGGCCACCCGGAAGGCCATTTCGGTGGCCTGCACTTCCTTGACCACCGCACCCCATTGCCATTTCTTTTACCGAAAACCGAAGACCGGAAACCGAAAACTGTCTTTATAGCCCCCACACCACGATCTTGGCCCGGTGGGCGGCCTCCAACATTTCTTCCCGGTTAAAAATGAGGGTCTTGCCGGCCTCCACCGCCAGGGCCGCGGCCTTGACCTCAGCCATCACCCGGATGGTGTCCCGGCCCACCGCGGGCACGTCGAAGCGCAGGTCCTGCTGGGGCTTGCTCACTTTGACCACCACAGTACCCGGCCCGGCGAGAGTTCCGCCCCGGCGGATGGTTTCGTCGGTCCCTTCGATGGCCTCCAGGGCCACCACCACGCCCCGGCGCACCGCCACGCACTGCCCCAGGTCCAACCGGCCCAGTTCCTTGGCCACCTCATGGCCCAGTTGGATGTCCTGCATCTCTTCCGGGGTGGGCCGCCGGCGGCTGAGCTGACCCGGCGCGGCCAGGAGTTCTTCCAGGAACAGGGTGGAGGGGGCGATGGTGATGCCTTCCTGGGCCATTTCGTCGGCCACGGCCCGGAGCAGGCGGTCATCCTTGCCGGTCCCGGCCCGGCGGACGAGGCTCAAAGCGCGCAGGTCCGGGCGGAAATCCCGGAAGAGGCGGCCCCGGGTAATGCCCCCGGCCATCACCGCCCGGCGCACCCCCGCGGCCTGGAAGATGCGGATGATTTTATTAAGTTGGCCCACATAGATCCAGTGGATTTCCTCCACCAGGTCGTTGAGGCTCGGGTCCGTTTCACCCCGATGGGCCACGGCCACCACGGAGAATCCTTGCCGGCGGGCGGCCTGGGCAAACAGGAGGGGGAACTGCCCCTTACCCGCGATTAAGCCGATGTTCTCGGACATCTGCGGGCAAAATACCCCGCTCCGAAGTTTCGATGAACCGGAGCAGGTGCTGAATTTCGGGAATGTCGGAAAAATTCTGGCGCACCCGGTCCATAGCTTCTTTCAGATTCAGCTCCGACAGGAAGAGCAGTTCATAGGCCCGTTTCAGGGCCTGGAGCGCGCCTTCGGTAAAACCTTTCCTTTTCAAACCCACCAGGTTCAGGCCCACCAGCTTGGCCCGGTTGCCCACGGCCATGGTGTAGGGCGGCACGTCCCGGTGCACTGCGGAGCAACCGCCGATGAAGGCGTGGCGGCCGATGTGGCAGAACTGGTGCACCGCGGAAAGGCCCCCCAGGATGGCGTGGTCCTCTACCAGGATGTGCCCGCCCAGGGTCGCGGCGTTGGACATGATGACCCCGTTTCCCACCACGCAGTCGTGGGCCACGTGGGTATAGGCCATGAACAGGTTGCTGTTCCCTATCCGGGTGACCCCGCCCCCGCCCGCGGTGCCGCGATGCATGGTGGCGAATTCCCGGATGGTGTTGTTATCACCGATTATCAGGGAGGATTCTTCGCCCCGAAATTTCAGGTCCTGGGGGATTTCTCCCAAGACCGCGAATTGGAAAATACGGCATTGGGAGCCGATGGTGGTGAAGTCTTTGATTATCACATGGGGGCCGATGTGGGTATCAGGGCCGATGACCACTCGCCCCTCGATGATACTGTAAGGGCCCACCTTGACGCCGGAAGCCAGTTCCGCGGCAGAGTCCACCAGGGCCGTAGGATGAATCTGCACCACTATTGTTCTTCCTCCCCCACGGCGGCTATTACTTCTCCTTCGCAGACCACCGCCTCATTCACCAGGGCTTTGGCCTGCATTTTCCAAAACCTTTTGCCGCTGCGCAGAGTTTCCACCTCCACCAGCAACTGGTCCCCCGGGACCACCGGCTTGCGGAACCGCACTTTGTCCACGCCCATGAGCAGGACGGAGGGATTCCCCAGGTTCTCCGGGGTGGACATCAGGGCCAGGATGCCCCCCACCTGGGCCATGGCCTCCACGATGAGCACCCCGGGCATGATGGGCCGGCCGGGAAAGTGCCCCTGGAAGAAAGGCTCGTTGATGGTGACATTTTTCAGGCCCACGATACGCTTCCCCAGTTCCAGGCTTAGAATGCGGTCCACCAGGAGAAAGGGAAAACGGTGAGGCAGGATACGCTGAATCTCTTCGGAGGACAGAGTTTGCGGCTGGCTCATGAGGAGGGCTCCTTCTCCAGTCTGTTTTCCAGCTCAATAATCTTTTGCTCCGCCTGTTTCAGCCGCTGATAGATTTCCGGCAGTCTTGCCAGCACCGTGTGCACTCTTATGGCTTCCCGATAAGGCAAGGCCGGGGTGCCGCCCACCACCTGCCCGGCCTTGATGGAGTTGGTCACCCCGGCCTGGGCCGTGATCTGGGCGCCGTCGCCCACTTCGATGTGGCCCACCAGCCCCGCCTGGCCGCCGATGGCCACGTTTTTCCCAATTTTAACCGAACCGGAGACACCCACCTGGGCCACCAGGAAGGAGTTCTCCCCGATGCTGACGTTGTGGGCCACCTGGACCAGATTGTCAATTTTAGTGCCCCGGCCTATGCGAGTCTCCCCCAGGGCGGCCCGGTCGATGGTGCAGTTGGCCCCGATTTCCACGTCGTCTTCAACGACCACGATGCCCAGTTGAGGAATCTTGAAATGCCCGTCTTTTCCCGGAACAAAGCCGAAACCGTCAGAGCCGATGACCGTGCCGCTGTTAACGATAACCCGCTCTCCCAGGATGCAGCGCTCCAGCACGGTGACATTGGGATGCAGCAACGTATCGGCCCCTAGGTGGACGTCATCCCCCAGAACGCAGCCGGGCATTAGAGTGGCCCGGTCCCCCAGGCGCACCCGATCGCCCAGAAACACCAGGGGGGCGATGGACACTTCCCGTCCCAGTTCCACATCCCGCCCCAAACAGGCCAGGTTGCTGATGCCGGGCCAGCGGCGGCGGGGCGGGGCAAACAACATAGCCACCTGGGCATAAGCCAGGTAGGGGTTGGGAACGATGATGCGGGGCCGGTCCAAATCGGCTTGCTCCAGGGAGACGATAAAGGCCCCGGCCTGACTGGTGCCCGCCAGGCGGGCGTACTTGCCTCGGGAAATAAAGGTGATGTCCCGGGGGGTGGCCCGGTCAATGGCCGCGATGCCCTCAATAACCAGATCCGCCGGGCCCCGGAGTTCCCCCTGAATTACCGCCGCCAATTCTCCCAGAGTGCGCTTCATGTGGGGGTTATTTGCCGAACTTGGTCCGCACCTTATCCGTAAGGTCTAATTTGGAGTCCATGTAGAGCACGCCCGAACTGCGTTTGTCCAGGATGACCTCCACCTTGTTCTCCTGGGCCACTTCTTTCACCGCCCTTTCCAATTTTTGGAATAAAGGAGCCTTCTCCTTTTCCTCATACTGGGCGATCTGCTTTTGAGCGTCCATCTCTTGTTTGCGCAAATCCTCGACCTTTTTGGTAAACTCTTGCTCCTTGCGCTTCCGGGCGTCCTCTTTCATCACTGCGGCCTGCTTTTCCGCATCGGCTAATTCCTTGGCCAGGGTTTGTTGTTTTTGTTGCAGGGGTTTCCCCAGCTCCTCGTATTTCTTTTTGATATTTTCCTGGACTCTCTTGCCTTCGGCGGAGTTGAAGATGATATCAGCCCCGTCAACAATAGCAAGCTTCTGGGCCAGGACTAGAGCGGGGGTTAAGGCCAGGCCCCAGGTTAACAATAAAGCAACAGCCAATTTGGTCATTTAAACCTCCTGATATAGTTCCTAATTTTATTATCCCATATATTCTTCCATGAGAGAAACTAAACCTAAGCCCTAGAACTGCCCGCCCATAGTGAATTCCCAGACGCTACGTTTTTCATTGTTTTTGGGGTCAATGTTATAGCCCCATTCCACCCGCAACGGTCCCATGGGAGAGAACCAGCGGATGCCGACGCCCGCGCTGGTGCGCAGGGCCGGATTGACCATGTTGGCCCCGTAAACGTTGCCGGCATCGAAAAAGAGGGTGCCCATCAACCCCAGTTTTTTATACAAAGGGAACCGAATTTCAGTATTTAGCTGGGCAAACTTGTCTCCGCCAATGCGGTCGCCGGTTGCGGGATCCCGGGGGCTGATGTCGGCGAATTTAAAACCCCGGATGGAGTCGATGCCTCCCAGGTAGAATTTTTCGTAGGCCGGCAACTCACCCCAGGTTTGCATCATGAAGCCCGCCCGTCCATGAAGCACACCCACCAATCCCCACCGCGAAGACAAGGGATAGTAATAGGCGGCGTCAGCGACATAGCGCATGTAGGCCACTTCTCCCCCCAGCCCCGCCATTTCTACGGATATGCTGTGATCGGTGCCCCGTGTGGGGGCGAAGGTCGAATCCCGGGAATCCCTCCGGATGGTGATGGAGGTGGCGCTGGTGTTGTGAATGGTTGCCGCCTCCTGGAGGACGATCGAAGAATTGGGCTGAAGGTCGGAAAGTTTGACGTTTTCAAAGCGGTACATCCAAAAAACCCGGGTGAACTTCCACCGCAAAGGGTGGCTTAACCGTAAATCCCCGCCGGTGCTCTTACGGGTGTATTCGGTGTAATCCCGTTCCCAGTTGAAAGCGTCCACTCCAAAGCCCAAGGGGCGGTCAAAAAGGTACGGCTCGGTGAAGCTGGCCCGGAAGCGGTGGGAGATGGCGCCCAGGATGCCCTGGACCCGGAGCTGCTGGCCCCGGCCGAAAAGGTTGTTCTGGCTGATATCCACCATGCCCACAATTCTATCCTGGGTGCTGTAACCCGCGCCCAGGCCAAAGGTCCCGGTGGGCCGTTCTTTTACGGTGATCTTCACATTCATCCGGTTGGGAGCGCCGCCGGGACTAGTGCTGAAATTGACGTCTTCAAAGTACTCCAGGCGCCTCAAGTTTCTGATGCTATCCTTGATGCGGGTGGCCGAGAACAGATCTTGCTCATAAATGCGCAACTCCCGCCGGATGACCTTGTCCCGGGTTTTGATGTTGCCGCTGATTTCGATACGGTCAAAGTGAACCTTTTCCCCTTTATGGATATCGAAAATTACATTCACCTCCAGCTTCTGTTCATCTTCCCGGATGATGGGGGTGATGTCGGCGTTGGCAAAACCCTCGTCAGCATAGATGTCGGCCAAGGTGGTGAGGTCCTTCTGCATAGTTTCCCGGCTGTACACTTTCTCTTTGGTAATATCCAGTGTCTTCAGGAGCTTATCCTTATCTTCCAGCAAGTCTCCCTGAATATCCAGCTTGCCCACCTTATATTGGGGGCCTTCCGTTACGGGAATGGTAACGTAAATGTCTTTTCCTTTGATGGTGACCCGGGGTTCTCCCACCTTGGCCTTGATGTAGCCGTGGTTGTAATAATAGGCGGCGACCTTCTCCAGGTCCCGCTCCAGGACATCTTTGCTCAGTCGCCCGGAGCCCATGACCCAGGAAATCAGCAAGGTCTTTTCTTTGGTTTCCATCACCTTGCGGAGTTCTTTGGTTTTGAAAGCCTTATTGCCTTCAAATCCGATCTCCTTGATGGTCATGGAGACTCCTTCATCTATTTCCAGCACCAGGTTGGCTTCGGTCTTAGTGATGGAGTCCAGGCGGTAATTAACCTTTGCCTCGTAGTAACCCTTATCCCGGTATAAGTTGAGAATTTTATTAATGTTTTCCTTGATGGCGGTCTCCGAGGCCACCGCAAAGGGTTTGAGGTCCGTGACTTCCAGAATCTTATCTTTCTTGATCTTGCGGTTGCCCTGGACAATGATCTCCTTAACGGCCGGTTTCTCTTCCACCATGACCGTGAGGATGCGGCCTTCCGCCGTGTCGCTGATGTCCATCTTCACGTCGGTGAAATAGCCCATCTTAAAAATGGATTTCAGGTCCTCCCGCAGCCGGGGCGGAGAGATAATCTCCCCTTCCCGGGTCTGCATGACCCCCAGGATGGCATCTTTTTCTATGCGACGGTTGCCCTTGACGTTAAGGCGTACAATGCGTTCTTTCCCCAATATTTTGAGGCCCGCCTCCTGGGCCAATTGGCGGCTGAAGTTCGGCAGGTTCTTGAGGCCGGTGCCCTGAACTTTCAAGGTGGTGGCGGCCAGGCGGGCCGAGAGGTCAAGCAGCCGGGCCTCCAGGGACAGGGCTTCCCCCACTTTGATGAGCTGGCCGTACACCACGATGTCCGCGCCTACCTTGCGGCCGATTTCCTGGGCCCGGGCATCGTTCAATTCTTCTTTCAAGGCAGACAGCTCCCGGTGCAAGTCCCCTTCGGACACCATGGTGAAGCCGTCGGACTTGAGGCGTTCCATGATTTCCTGGCGGACTTTTTCGCCCAGGGCGGCCAGGGGTTCCTTAGCGGCCACGGAAAACGGAAAAACCGCCACTTTTTTGAAGACCATCTCCTGTTCCTGGGCCAAGCCCGGCCCCGCCGCTCCCGTTAAAAGAACCAGAAGAATAAGAAAAATGAGGGTGGGCACCTTATACTCCCTGCATAATAACGGCTTTGCCGTCGATGAGGGTTATCCGGCGATCCAAGACCTGGGCCAGGTCCCGGTTGTGGGTGACGATAACCGAAGTAAGGCCCCGTTCCCGGTTGAGCTCCAAAATGAGTTCCTGCACCCGGGCGCCGCTTCGGGGGTCCAGATTGCCCGTAGGTTCATCCGCCAGCAGCACCTCAGGCTCCAAAACCAAGGCCCGGGCCACCGCCACCCGTTGCTGCTCACCCCCGGAAAGGGTGGAAACCCGGTGGCGCAGGCGCTCTTTCAGACCCACCCGCACCAGGATGGCCTCGGCCAACTCCTGGGCCCGGATCTGGGGCAGGCGGGCAATGAGGGCCGGCATCGTCACGTTTTCCAGGGCGTTGAACTCGGGCAACAGGTGATGAAATTGGAAGACAAAACCGATCTTGCGGTTGCGAAAAGCTGCCAGATCTTTGTCGTCCAGGGTGAAGACGTCGTGCCCCTCCCACCGCAGCTCCCCCCCGGTGGGGCGCTCCAGAGTGCCCAGAATGTGGAGCAGGGTGGACTTGCCCACACCCGAGGCGCCCAGCACCGCCAGGGTTTCCCCCGCGTAGATATCCAGATCCACCCCGGTGAGCACTTCCACCGGGTTGCCATTGCTCCAGAAGGTCTTAATAAGCCTCCGGATCTGGATTTTCACCTGATCCGGCGGCGGTGACGCAACTGCTACCATGCTGCTCCCATTGCCGGGCGTTCCCACCTTATCACTTTCTATTTTCAGCGTCAATCAATTGCCCATTGTCAGTTTTTGGTTTTCCGTTTCGAACAGATCTAGGCTACCCAGGCTGGAAAGCCTATGCTGCCAATAACTCTTCATATTTTAGCATAGAAGTGAGTCTGCCAACTGCTCACTACTCACTCATATCGTATCGCCTCCACCGGATCCAGCCGGGAGGCCTGCCAGGAGGGATACAGGGTGGCCACGAAGCTGATGGCCAGGGCCGCCACCACAATGGCCAGCATATCCAGACCATCTATCTGCACCGGCAAAGTGGAAAAAGGATAGACTTCCCGGGGCAATTTGATGAACTCGTAGCGCTTGAGAAGACCGCAGAGGGTCAGGCCCAAGGCCATACCTACGGTGGTCCCCACCGTGCCGATGGCCAGGCCCTTGAGGATGAAGATCTGCATGATGCTCTGCCGGGTGGCCCCCATGGACATGAGAATGGCGATGTCCTTGGTCTTTTCCATGACCGTCATGAACAAGGTGCTGGCAATGCCGAAGGCCGCCACCAGGATGATCAGGGTGAGGATGATGAACATGACGATCTTTTCCAGCTTCAGGGCCGCGAACAGGGTGCGGTTCATCTGCATCCAGCTTCGGGTGAGATAGCCGGTCCCCAGCTTCTGCTGAATGGCTTCCGCCACCCGGTCCGCCTGATAAATATCCTGGACGACCACTTCCAGGCCGGTGACCCGGTCGCCCAGGCCCAGGAATTCCTGGAGCTGCGGGAGGCCGGTATAGACCAGGGTGTTGTCAAATTCGTACAAACCGGAGTGGAAGATGGCGCTCACCCGGAAGGGTTTCATCCGGGGCAACCGTCCCATGGGGGTCAGGGCTCCCAGGGGGGAGATGATGTTCAGGTATTCTCCCGGAGACAGGTTGAGATTGCGGGCCATCTCGTTGCCGATGGCGATGCGGGGCGGCTCGTCCTTGGCGGTTTCGGCCAGGTCCGCAAATTCCCCCTTCTGCACTTCCAGGGCCTGGGGGCCGCCTTGGGCGATGGTCTCCCGGTCCAGGGCCCGGATCACCCCCCCGGAAATATTCCCCGGCGCGGAAAACATCACCTGGGTATAAATGAAGGGGGAGACCTTGGCCACTCCGGGCACGGCCTGCACCTGGGCCGCCACTTGGTTATAGTCGGCCAGCGACGCGCCGTGCTTCAAGACCACCACGTGGGCGTTGACGCTCAGAATCTTCTTTCTCAGGTCTTGTGTAAAGCCGGTCATCACCCCGATGACCACGATCAGGGCCATGACCCCCACCGCCACCCCCGCGGTGGAAATAAAAGTGCTCAAAGAAAGAAATCCCTTGACGCGTCGGGTCCGGAGGTAGCGCAGAGCGACGAAAGTTTCGAAGAAGCCCAAGATTCTACCTCTCCAAAGTCCGGAGCAGGGGGAAGAGGATGACATCCCGGATGGAGGGGGAGTCCGTAAAGAGCATCACCAGCCGGTCAATGCCGATGCCTTCCCCTGCGGTGGGCGGCATGCCGTACTCCAGGGCGGTGATGAAGTCTTCGTCCAGGGGATGGGCCTCCTCATTGCCCGCTTCCCGGGCGGCCATTTGCTTCTCCAAGCGGACCCGCTGGTCATCAGGGTCGTTGAGCTCGGAGAAGGCATTGGCCATCTCCCGCCCGGCGATGAACAACTCGAAGCGGTCCACCACCTCCGGGTCAGTATCGCTCTTCCGGGACAGAGGCGAGGTTTCCAGGGGATAGCCCAGGACAAAGGTGGGCTGCTGCAACACCCCCTCCACGGTGAGGTCGAAGAGCTTGGTGAGCGCCCGGCCGTAGCCCTCGCCGGGCCGGAAAGCCACTCCTTCCCGGATGGCATGGGCCATCAGGGCTTCCCGGTCATAGACCACCTCGGGGGGAATGCCCCCGATGGAAGTGAGGGATTCCCTCAGGTCCAGGCGCCGCCAGGGCGGGGCGAGGTCAATGACGTTTCCCTGATAGGTGAGACGCAAGGTCCCCAGGAGGTTTTGGGCCGCATGGCAGATAAGCTCTTCCGTCAGGATCATCAGGTCTTCATAAGTGGCATAGGCCTGGTAGAACTCCAGCATGGTGAATTCCGGGTTGTGCTGGATGGACAGGCCTTCGTTGCGGAAATTGCGGTTGATCTCATAAACCCGCTCAAAGCCTCCCACCACCAGGCGTTTCAAATACAATTCCGGCGCGATGCGGAGATAAAGATTCATATCCAGGGCCTGGTGATGGGTGATAAAAGGCCGGGCGGTGGCGCCCCCGGGGAGGGGCTGCATCATGGGAGTCTCCACCTCCAGGAAGCCCCGGGCGTCCAGAAACTGGCGGATGAGATTGATGATCGTGGCCCGCTGGACAAAGACCTCCCGCACTCCGGGATTGGCGATGAGGTCCAGGTAGCGCTGGCGGTAGCGGCGCTCCACGTCGGTGAGGCCATGGTACTTTTCCGGCAAGGGCTTCAAGGATTTGGTGAGCAGGGTGAAACTCCGGGCCGCCAGGGTAAGCTCGTTGGTCCGGGTGCGGAACAGCGCGCCTTCAAAGCCCACGATGTCCCCCAGGTCCAGCTTTTTAAACAGGGCGAAGGCCTCGTCCCCCACCACCTGGCGCTGCACATAAACCTGGAGACGGCTGGCGCCCGCCTGGATGTGGCAAAAGGTGGCCTTGCCGAACTCCCGCATCAGGATGAGGCGGCCGGCCAAGCGGAAAATCTCCCCCAGGGCTTCCAGTTCCGGACCGCGGTAAGCGCGGTAATTCTCCCATATTTGCGCCAGGGAATGGGTAGGCTGAAAACGGTTGGGAAAGGGGTCTATCCCCAGATTTTGCAGTTCCTTTAGCTTTTCCCGGCGCTGTTGGGTGATGAAATCAGAGGTGCTCATCCAGAATCCGATTTTTCCCTTTTCTATTGGCGGATTTTGCCGAAGGCGCGGTGATGCTTCATTAATATTTAGAGCGTCAGAGGTTGAAAAAGTTGGCGGCGGCTTATCCGCTTTTTTTCACAAACTTAGCATTTATAGATTATTCCCCCGCCGGAATCAAGTCTTATGCGGTTTTCGGTTTCGGTTTTCGATTTTCGGTGGAAAAAGAGGTTAACAAGTTGTTTTTGCCTCTGAAAAGTAAAGGAAATCTCTGGAAATGCGACCAGCCCTCACCGGGTGTTCAAACAGCCGCCAAGGAAAGGCGCTTCTAATCCAGGTCAACCTGGCTCAGGAGGCCGATGCTGCCAACGTCTTTCATCCGCTGATTAAATTTTTCATCCGCGGTCACCAGGAAGCCCCCGGTTTCCAAGGCCGCGGCCAGGTAGGCGGCGTCATAAAAAGTTACGGCTCGCTCCCTCATCCAGGAAAAACACCGCCGGCACATATTGGGAGAAAGATTGAGGATTTTAATACCGAGGTTAAACAGCAACGCGAGCTTTTCCTCAGCCTCCTGGGGAAGGCGCCGCCCCAGGAGGTTGCCCACTTCATATTGCCAGAGGGCGGGGGCCATCAGCTCCACTTCGCCGCTCATCCAGGCCTGGAGCAGCTTCATGGCCTGGTCTTGATCGGCCTCCGCCGGGTCCCCCGCCACCCATTTGATCATGACGGAGGCGTCCACCACCAGCTTTTTCATTAATGGCTCCCCCGGTCGGCCGCCAGAGCGTCCACAATCTCCCGGGTGGCAATTTTCTTCCCCAAGGCTTCCTGGTCCAAAAGCCGCTGAACGGCCTTTTGCCGGCGGAGCAACTCCAATTCCCGGCGCAAGGCCGCGTTGACCACCTGGCTTCTTTTACCGGAAGGAACCAGATTTTCCAGCTCCTGGTAAACATCCTCGTCGATGACAATATTTATCTTCCTTATTTTTCTTCCCATTTTATCTCTCCAAATTATAGAGAAGAAACTTCCACATAAAATGGGGATTGTCAATTTTTTTTTTCGCCCTGACCAATCAGATGAAGTCCGGAGATGGGCCACTCACTAATTTGATGACCTGCGGCTCGCGGGTTACCCCCCAAGGACACGAAAGTCAGACGAAAGAGTCACGAAAAACAAAACAAGGGCTGTTTGGCGCGGCCGCGCCAAACAACCCCTAGGTCTTTCTTAGTGCATCTTCGGGTGACCTTCGTGCTCTTCGTGGTTATGGTTTCACCAGGCCATTCAAAACCTGATAAATTGCCGCGAAATCCTGGTCCCCCAGGCCATGGCTCAACCCCAGGCGGTAGAGGTGCAGGAGCTGGTGGGCCACCGGCGCCGGCGCCCCCGTCTGGTAGGCGGTGTCCACCACGAACTTGAAGTCCTTGGTCATGTGTTTCAGGGGGAAGGCCACGGGAAAGGCGTTATGGCGGAACATGTCCGCCTTCATCTGGTAGAGCCCGCAATTAAGGGGGCCGGAAAAAATGACGTCCAGCATGGCTTCCAGGTCCAGGCCTCCGAGCTTACCGAAATTCAGGGCCTCGGCCAGCCCCTCCATCATCGCCCCCAGGAGCAGGTTGACCATCATCTTCATCATGGACCCCTGCCCTGCTTCCCCGCAGTAAATCACTTTCTTCCCCATGGTTTGCAGGATGGGGGTCACCGCGGCCACCTGCCCCGGGGCGCCTCCGGCCAGGATGAGCAAGGTGGCGTCTTCCGCGGGTTTTTTGCTCCCGGAGACCGGGGCGTCCACGAAGTTCACCCCGCTGGGGGCCAGCCGTTGGGCCATGGCCCGGGTGTAATAGGGAGAAACCGAGCTCATGTTGATAAAGGCTTTGGGGGAATTCAACTCCTCGGCGGCCCCGTGGGCGCCCCACAGCAGTTCATGGAGGGCTTCCGGGCCGGTGACCATGACGATGATGACGTCCGCCGCCTGGGCCAGGGCCTTGGGGGTGGCAGCCACCTCCGCGCCCGCCTGGGCCAGGGGCTGGGCCTTCTCCGGGGTGCGGTTATAGACCAGGAGAGGATATCCGGCCTTCAAAATGTTGGCGGCCATGGGCCCGCCCATGATCCCCAAGCCCATGAATCCGATTTTGGGTTTCATATCTTCCTCCATATGGGTCGCTAAATGTTGAGGCGCGAGGAATTTTGAATGGTCTTATACCATTTTCACTTTCAAGTGCAACAAACTTAATCTGTAACTTATTGATAATCCGTAATTATCTTTACCGAAAACCGGAAACCGGAAACCGTATTAAAATGGAGGAGCGGGCCTCCGTGCCCGCCTATCCAAGCCTTCCGCAGATTCGGCTTTTAGCAAAACTTGGGTCGCTCCCACCTGGCTTGGAGGAAGCACCGTTTGTCCAATTTCCAGCCGACTTGCAGATGATAAATTAACGACCCATATTACCAAAGAAAATTTGAATTTGCCAATGCGAGGTAAGGTTATGGGAAAGCTCCACCCCGGCGACCCGGCCCCGGATTTCCGGCTTCCGGATCAAAACGGCAATACGGTGAGCCTGGCGGATTTTAAAGGGAAGAATCTGCTGGTCTATTTTTACCCCAAGGCCGACACCCCGGGTTGCACCCGGCAGGCCTGCAGCGTCCGGGACGCCAGGGAGGACCTGGCGGCCTTGGGTCTGGCCGTGGTGGGCATCAGCCCGGATGCGCCGGGAAGGCAGATGAAGTTCGACGCCAAGCACGGCCTGGATTTTCCTCTGCTGTCCGACCCCGACCACCGGGTGGCGGAAGCTTACGGCGTCTGGGCCGAAAAGTCCATGTATGGGAAAAAGACCTTCGGCATTGCGCGGTCGTCTTTTCTAATCGACGCCAAAGGGATAATCATCCAGGCCTGGTATAAGGTCAGCCCGGAAGACACGGTCCCCCAGGTTCCGTAACAACCAATATACAAGGGGCGCAGTTCAGTGCGCCCACCCTGGCTAAGGGAAGATTGTCTTAGTCCGAATTTATCGCCGGCCGCCGGCGGATAAAATACAGGGTGCCGAAGGCCTGGGGGTTCACATGGTGGCCGTCGTATCGGTGGACATGGCCTTCGTCGTAGTCCGTATCCGGGGACAGGCTCATGGCTTTTTCCATATCGCCGCGGCAGGCCATGAGCATGGCCTGGAGCAGCGCCGGACCGCCGTTCCGGGCCGTGGGGTCGTAGGCGTATGCGGCCCCGCACTGGCAGAAACCGCCGTCAAACTCATACCAGAGCCCTTCTTTCACGTGCTTCGGAGGAGAAATTACCGCCCGGCATAAGGGGCAGCGGGCCGGCTGGGCCCGGTCCCGAAGAAATCTCGACATTATTTTTTCTCCATAGCTTTCAGCCGTCAGCTTCAGCTTTTATAAAGTTATCAATTTGGTTGTCCCGGAATCAATGCCATTTATGGGAACGGGACTCACTGATTATAACCCCCAACAACCGGAAAATGAAAACCGCTCTCTAAAAAGCTGAATGCTAAAAGCTGAAAGCTGACAGCTTCCTATTGACACCCCGCCCCTTGCTGACTTAAATTATATCTAGGAATCGCGAAAGGAGAAAACCCATGGCGGAAAGAGTGATATCCTTTTCGGACCAGGACCAGATGCAGATTGAAACCATCGTCATCGACAAAGATGGCGCCGAGGCCTTGAAATACCTGGCCGACCTGCTGGACCGCCTCAAGGTCCACTTCGGCCATGCTTGTGGACCCAAAGCCGCGGAAGGGCCTCCGGGCCACGGTTGATTTTGCCGGAGCCGGGGCCGTATTCCCCACGGACGGCCTCCATGCCTCCCAGGAGAACCTTTAACCTTCCCCTCTCTTCCGGGAGGGGAAACTTATTTTATTTTTATCAAACCGATGTCTGTCCGGTAAGCCCTTGGCCCTCCGGGCGGTCAGCTCAGCGAGAGGAGACGCGCCATGGCCACCAAAGAGATCGTTTTTTCCGATGCGGAGCAGCAGCAGATCGAAGCCATAGTCATTGACAAGGACAAAGAGGAAGCCCTCAAGTATCTGGCCAACCTGGTGGATCGCTTCAAAGGTCATCCAGGCCACGCCTGCGGCCCCAAACCCGCAAAGTAAGGCTTCAGGTTGCAGGTTTCAGGTTTCAGAAAAAGAATTAAATTTCTCTGATCCCTGAAACCTGACCCCTGATACCTGAAACCTCCCCCCATGGACCGGCTGGCGCTGGTGGCCGACACCCACGCGTATCACAAGGGAATCCCGCTACTGCTGGCCTTTTTCCGCCGGCAGAAGGTGAGATCCCTGGCCTGCCTGGGGGACTGCCAGCCCGAGCCTTTCCGACCCTGGCTGGATTTTCCCGGCCATCGCCTCTATTGGATTTTTGACGTCTACGGGCCGCAGATGCCCCGGGCCACCAAGAACGGCGAGGCCCTGGCCCTGGAAGGCCGGGTGCTCATGGCCCATACCCGGGCATTGGTCTGGACCCACTACAAGGACCGCATCCATGCCTACGCCCGGCCCCAAGACCAAGGCCGCCCGCCGCTGCTCCTGTGCCACGGGCACACTCACGTGCCCAGCGTCACCCTCTTTTCTCCCCCGGTAAGCCGCCTGCTGTATATCAACGACGCCCTGCGGCCCCAGGAATTCCAGGCCCGCCAGGCCTGCCTGCGGCTGGAGCCGGACTCCGTCTACCTCATCGTGCCCGGCGCCTTTACCCTGGAAGAAGGCCGGTATCCCGCGTTCAGCTTTGCGGTCCTGGATCTCCCGGCCTCCCGCCTTTTCATGGTTTCCCTCAAGGAATTGGCGAGTCTGGAACATCTCGAGCTTTTCCCTGCCTGAGCTCCTCCACCACCAAGAGGTCAGTGGGAAAAGCCAGGGGCTGGGGAGGATGGTCCAGGGGGAAAAAGGCCGCTTCTTTAAGGTCGTCCGCCGGCGCGAGCTTCCCTCCCACCACCCTCCCGGCAAACCAGATCCCCACGGTAAGGCGCGCCGGATCGTGGAAATTGGAGTGCACCGCCAGAATTTCCCCTACTTCCACCACCAGCCCGGTTTCCTCCTGGAATTCCCGGGCCGCCGCGGCCCGCACGTCTTCACCCCATTCCACGTAACCGCAGGGGAGGCACCAGGCTCCGGCATATTTTCCCCCGGCGCGCCGGCCCCAGAGGATGTCACTTCCCCGGCGCACCACCACCGCCACCCCCACCGCGGGGTTGACATAATGCACTTTGCCGCAATCCCGGCAGACCAGGCGGTCATGGCCTTTGATCAATTTTGTTTCCAGCGGGCCCCCGCAGCAGGGGCAGAAGTGGAATGAGGGGGGCTTGCAGGACATGGACTTTCCCTGGTTTTTCGGTTTCCGGTTTCCGGTTTTCGGTAAAGAGCAAATACAATTATACGATAAGGTTATCACAAACAAGGAAAAATGTAGAAAAGCCGTGCCCCGCCAGTTCAGGCGCCGCCCTAAGCGTCGGTATTTTGCATTTCTTGACCGAAAACCGAGAACCGAAAACCGAAAACTATAATAAAGGTTGAATCTGTGGGCAAATTCATTTAAAAAAATCTGGGTTTCTTATGAGATTGATGGGAGCAATTCACTCCCTGCATCAACCGAAAACCGAAAACTGAAAACCGAAAACCGCCTTTATGACCACCACCCGGCTCAAGACCGTCCGCAATATCGGCATCATTGCCCACATCGACGCGGGGAAGACCACCCTCACGGAGCGCATTCTCTATTACACCGGCCGCACCCACAAGATGGGTGAAGTCCACAACGGCGCGGCGGTCATGGATTGGATGCCCGAAGAACAGGAACGGGGCATCACCATCACCGCCGCGGCCACCACCTGCCAGTGGAAAGGGACCACCATCAACCTCATCGACACCCCCGGCCACGTGGACTTCACCATCGAGGTGGAGCGTTCCCTAAGGGTCCTGGACGGCGCCGTCGCGGTCTTCGACGCGGTTTCCGGGGTGGAGCCCCAGTCGGAAACGGTGTGGCACCAGGCCGACAAGTACCGGGTCCCCAAGCTGGCCTTCATCAACAAGATGGACCGCCTGGGGGCCAACTTCTGGGCCGCGATGGATTCCATGAAGGAAAAGCTGGGGGCCCATCCCCTGGTCATCACCATCCCCTGGGGCGAAGAAGACCAGTTCCGGGGAGTCATTGATCTTCTGGAGATGAAGGCCCTCAAATGGCACGACGAAACCCTGGGCCTGCTCTATGACGACCTGGAGATCCCTCCGGACTTTCAGGAAGCCGCGGCCAAGGCCCGGGAAGCCCTCATGGAAGCCGTGGCTGAAGTGGATGACGAGGCCATGGAGGCCTTCCTGGCGGAACGGCCCCTGCCCCTGGAGAAACTCAAGGCCGCCATCCGCCGGGCCGCCCAGGCTTTAAAAGGCGTCCCCACTTACTGCGGCGCGGCCCTGCGCAACAAGGGCATCCAACCCTTGCTGGACGGTATCCGGGACTTTCTCCCCAACCCCATGGAAGTGCCGCCCATTTCCGGCCAAAATCCCAAGACCGGCGAGACCGAAACCCGGCCCTCCCGGGACGACGCCCCCCTGGCGGCCTTGGCCTTTAAGGTCATGGTGGACCAGAACCAGCGCCTCACTTACGTGCGCCTTTACTCCGGCGCCCTGAAATTCGGACAGGAAGTCTATAACCCCATCAAAAACACCACGGAAAAGGTGGCCCGCATCCTGCGCATGCACGCCAACAAGCGGGAACCCCTGG
This sequence comes from Deltaproteobacteria bacterium, assembly GCA_016874945.1. Lineage (GTDB taxonomy): Bacteria > Desulfobacterota > Desulfobaccia > Desulfobaccales > 0-14-0-80-60-11 > VGSO01. The sequence continues at coordinate 7,544 of VGSO01000005.1, read as the reverse complement.
AAGAGGTCCATGCCGGCAGCATCGTGGCCCTCCTGGGCCTGAAGGCCACCACCACCGGCGACACCCTGTGCAGCCGGGACCGGCCCATCATCCTGGAACCCATTGCTTCCTACGAGCCGGTCATTTCCCTGGCCATTGAGCCTATGACCCGGGACGACCAGGAGCGGCTGGGCCCGGCCCTGGCCCGTCTGGGGGAAGAAGACCCCAGCCTCCGGGTCACCACCGACGAAGACACCGGCCAGACGCTGCTTTCCGGCATGGGGGAACTCCACCTGGAGGTCATCACCCACCGCCTGGAGCGGGAATTTCACACCCATCTGCGGGCCGGGAGACCCCAGGTGGTGTACCGGGAGACCATCGCCGGACCGGTCCAGGAAAAGGGCGTCTTTGATAGGGAACTGGCCGGCAAGCAACATTTCGCCCAGGTGCAGCTCCACCTGACCCCCCGGCCCCGGGGCGCGGGCAACACCTTCACCTCGCTCCTCCCCGAAGGGCACCCGGCTATGCCCTTTGTTCCCATTATTCGCCAGGCGGTCCTGGAAGCCCTGGACGGCGGGCCGGCTTATGGCCATCCCGCGGTGGACGTGGCGGTAGCCCTCACCGGGGCGGTGGTCAAGGAAGGGCAGGCCACCGAAATGGCCTTCCGGGTGGCCGCCATGACCGCGGTGAAGCAAGGGTTCTTGAAGGCCGGACCCCTGCTGCTGGAGCCTATTATGAAGGTGGAAATCATCGCCCCGGAGGAATTCACCGGCGAAGTCCTGGGGGATTTGAGCGCCCGGAAAGGCAAGGTGGAACAGCTCCTGGCCAAGGGCCCGGTGCGGTTCATTTCCGGACAGGCCCCCCTGGCGGAGATGTTCGGCTACGCCACCGCCCTGCGCTCCCTCACCCAGGGCCGGGGCACCTTCACCCTCCAGTACGACCACTTCGGCCGGGTGGAGCGGCGGGAGGAGAGGTAGGGCGTAATTTATCACGCCCGCCTTTCGCGCGCAATAAATTGCGCCCTACAATAATACCTTTTTGATTGCATTTTGGAGCCTCTTGCAAAATTATGTAGCCGCAGGCTTCAGCCTGCGCCCGCACAGGCTGAAAAGCCTGTCCTACCGGATATTTCTTTGAGCAACATGGAAAAAATCTTAGCCTCAAAATGAATTTTGCAAGAGGCTCCTTGGTATGAGTAATTTCAGGGGGCGTCCAGACGCTGGGCCCGCACCACCCGCTGAATTCCCTGATAATCGGGGATGGTTTCCAGGCAATGCCAAGCGCCGGTCTCCTCCAGTAATTCCATGACGGCCGGGGCCTGACCGGCTCCCACTTCCAGGGCCACCCAGCCGCGGGGGCGAAGGTAATGGGGGGCCTGGCGGGCCAGGAGCCTGATAAAATCCAGTCCATCCTCCCCGCCCAGCAGGGCCCCGGGGGGTTCGAAGGACCGTATCTCCCGGGGAAGCTGTTCCCATTCCCCCCGTGGCACATAGGGCAGATTGGCCACAATCGCGCCGAACCCGAAGCCGGGTTTGAGTCCCGCAAACAGGTCAGCCTGAAAAAAATGGATTTGTTGCGCCACCCGGTGGCGGCGGGCGTTTTCCCGGGCCACGTCCAGGGCGGCCCGGGAGACGTCCACCGCCACCCACTGCATCCCGGGCAGTTCCCGGGCCAGGGCGATGACCACCGCGCCGGAGCCGGTTCCCACGTCTAGACCCCGGTTTTCGGTTTTCGGTTTTCGGTTTTCGGTTTTAAGGACTTCGAGGACGGCTTGCACCAGAATTTCCGTTTCCGGGCGGGGGATGAGGACCGCAGGGCTGACCAGGAAATCCAGAGACCAGAACTCCCGGTGGCCGGTGATGTAGGCCACCGGCTCGCCCTGGCGGCGGCGCAGCACCAGGGTTTTGAAGCGGGCCAGTTCCTCCGGGGTGAGGGGCTGGTCGTGGCGCAGGTACAAATCCAGACGGCTTAGCCCCAAGGCGTTGGCCAGCAGGACTTCCGCGGAGGCCCGGGGTTCGGAAACCCCCTTGTCCCGGAAATAGTCCGCGGCCCACCGGAGCAGTTCCACGATGGTCCAGGGCTTAGGGGCCGCCATTTATGCCTGCTTCAGGGCCTGGGTGCGGTAGTGGGTGGTCAGGGCATGGAGGAGTTCGTCCAGATCGCCGTCCAGCGCGGCTTCCATCTTAAGGCCATGGGTTGAAAAACCGATGCGATGATCGGTAATTCGGGATTGCGGGAAATTGTAAGTGCGGATGCGTTCGCTGCGGTCGCCGGTGCCCACCTGGGACTTGCGCTCCTGGGCGATTGCCTGCTGCTGCTCGCTCTGCTTCAGGTCGAAGAGGCGGGACCGCAACACCTTGAGGGCCTTGGCCTTGTTTTTGTGCTGGGATTTTTCGTCCTGGCAGGTAACCACCAATCCGGTGGGGAGATGGGTGATCCGCACCGCGGAATCCGTGGTGTTGACGCTCTGGCCCCCGGGACCGGAGGACCGGTACACGTCGATGCGCAGCTCTTCCGGGCTGAGGTGGACGTCCACGTCCTCGGCTTCCGGAAGGATGGCCACGGTGACCGCAGAGGTGTGAATCCGGCCCTGGGACTCGGTCACCGGCACCCTTTGGACCCGGTGCACGCCGCTTTCGTACTTTAGCTGGCTGTACACCCGGTTTCCGGAGATGGCCGCGATGATTTCTTTAAGGCCGCCGATACCCGTGGGGGAATGGCTCAGGACCTCCAGCTTCCAGCCTCGCCGCTCGGCCAGGCGGCTGTACATGCGGAACAGGTTGGCGGTAAAGAGCGCCGCCTCTTCGCCGCCGGTGCCGGCCCGGATCTCCAGGAGGACGTTCTTCTCGTCGTTGGGGTCCTTGGGCAGCAGCAGGAAGCGCAACTCTTCCTCCAGGCCGGCGACCTCATCCTGGAGCTTCTGGATGTCATCCCGGGCCAGGGCCTTAAATTCTTCGTCCGCCTCTTCTTTAAGGAGGCTCTGGCTGTCCGCCAATTCGTGGAGCACCTGCTGGTAGCGCCGGTAGGTCTGCACCAGGGGGGAGAGGTCAGAATATTCCTTGCGGTATTTCTGATAATGGTCCTGGGACTTGATGACCTCGGGGTCGCCCAGCAGCCCTTCCAGCTCCCGGAAGCGTTGGTCGATGGCCTGTAATTTCTCTAACAACATAGGTTGATTATATAAAAAATCCGAAGACGCGGCAACTTCAAGCACCCATTGAAGGGGTTGGCCGCGATGATTTCTGGGTCCGGCCCTCCCCATGGCGGGGGTCCGCCCGGCATATTTTTTTCATTTTTCCATAAAAGAATAATGGTATAAAAAAAGGGACAAAGGGACAATTTCCAGGGAATCGTAATGCTGAGAGCCGCTTTTTTCACAATGGTGGGGGGAATTTTATTTTTCTTTCTGGGCCAGGCGCCGGCCCAGGACCTGTCGGCTCTGGTCAGCAAAACCAAGGATGCGGTGGTCCAGGTGACGGGCTATGACCATGAAGGAAAATTGGTGCAAACCGGGAACGGAGTTTTCGTCAGCCCGGAAGGACATCTTCTAACCCACCGTTCCCTGGTTTTGGGACCGGTCCAACTCCTGATCCGGACCGGCGAGAATCTGGATTATCCGGTAAAGGCGGTGCTGGCGGAGGACCAGACCGCCGGCTTGGTGAAGCTCCTGGTGGATTCCCCTGGACCCCCGTGGCCGTTTCTGAAGATGGCCGCCGCGGCACCCAATCTTGGGTCCCGGGTGCTGGTAGTGGGTTACAGCAAGAAGATGGAATCCTTCGTTCATGAGGGCATGGTTGCCAGTGTCCGAGAGGTTCTGGGACGCAGGGTGATTCAGATTTCCGCGGCCATGCCCCCGGGGGCGGAGGGCGCGGCGGTGGTGAATATGACAGGCGAGATGGTGGGCGTGGGGGGGATGGGGGCCAGCGAAGGACAGGCCATCAATTTCGCAGTGCCGGCGCCCCCGGCATTATTGCAGGCCGCCGAGCCCCTGGCTTTTGCCGATTGGGCGGCGGCCCATGTGGATGAAGCTTTTGAAGCCTATCTATCCCGGGCCGCCCAGGCCTTGAAGAAGGAAGACAAGGAATATGCCGTCATTTACTCCCAGCGGGCCGCGGGGCTTAAGCCCGACAACGCCCAGGCCCATTATTACCTGGGATTGTCATACCTGCTGGCCGGCCGGAAGGCAGATGCCGGGAAGGAGCTGGACATCCTGAAAAAACTCGATGTCAAGCTGGCCGAAAAATTAAAATCCGCCATGCCCTCAGCCGCCAAAGCTCCGGCGGAAGTCAGTTTGCCGGAACTCATCAAAAAGGTGAAGCCGGCCATAGTCTTTATCGCGGTCCTGGATAAGCGCGGCCGGGTGCGGAGCACCGGCTCCGGTTTTTTCATTAATTCCAAAGGGATGTTCATCACCAACTACCATGTCCTGCGAGGGGCCACCCAGGCCCGGGTAAAGACGTGGGAAGGGAAAATTTACCCCGTGAGCCGGGTGGTGGCGGAAGATGAAGCCGCAGACCTGATGGTGGCCGCGGTGGTGGCGGAAGGGGAGACGCCTTCCCTTCAGATAACCGGAGCGGTTCCCGAGGTCGGAGAGAAGGTGTTGGTTTTGGGGAACCCCAAGGGATTGGAATGGACCGCGGCGGACGGCATTGTTTCCGCGCTGAGGATAACCGACAAGAAAAAATTTATCCAGATTTCCGCGCCCATCTCCCCGGGCTCCAGCGGCAGCCCGGCCATGAATATGCAGGGTCAGGTGATCGGGGTCAACACCTTTTACCTGGAAGGGGGGCAGATGCTCAACTTCGCCTCGAGCACCCACAATATTTTGGCTTTGAAGCCGGGGCCAGGAATGACCCTGGAAGACCGGGCCCGGGGCTGGCAGGCCGAAGCCAAAAATCTGGTGGTGGCGGGACGCAAAGCCTTACAGGGAAAAAATATCAAAAAGGCGGCGGAGCTGTTCGCCGAGGCGAAAAAGGCCTATCCCGAACTACCCGACCCTTATATGGAGCTTGTCCTCCTTTTTCTCACTATCAAGGATACCGAAGCTGCCAAGCAGGAGCTGAAAGAATTGCGCCATGTCGATCCCCGCCTGGCCGATGAGCTGGTGAAGGCCATCAGTGAAGGAGCCGGAAAACCAGCAAAAGGCGCGAGAAGAACCAGGTAGTCGGGTCATCTGGGGATAGTGGTCAGTGGTCAGTGATCAGTGGCCAGAGGCCGGGGGGCATTTGATACGGTTTTCGGTTTCGGTCTTCGGTTTTCGGTAAAGATAATTATGGATTATCAATAAGTTACAGATTAAGTTTGTTGCACTTGAAAGAGAAAATAGTATGATTCCCAAGTTAAACTTGGGAACCAGTCATTCATTTCAATCTGAACACCCAAAGCCATGAAAATTAATGTAGGGTGCGCCCGGGGCGCCATCTTTGGGGCTCCATCCGGAAGGCAAGGCTGGGCGGGCACGGAGGCCAGTTCCACCAAGTAGGGGCGGCCCGGCGGGCCGCCCGAAGGCGGGCGTGCCACCGGCACGCCCCTGCCGGCGCCGGCTGAAGCCTGCGGCTATTTTTTCAGAAAGAAGGAAATTACAATTTTAGCGGCCTTGGCATTATCATAGTAAGCGAATCCGGCCTTTCACGTGGAATCCTTGTTTACCAGGAGGTCTCATGTGGCGAACTGCCTTCGTGCTGATGTGTTTGGGAATCCAGGTTTTTTCATGGGCGGGTCCGGCGCCGGCCCAGGAGGACCTGCCGGCCCTGGTCAGCAAGACCAAGGACGCGGTGGTCCAGGTGACGGGGTATGACTCGGACGGCAAATTGATGAAAACCGGGAACGGGGTTTTCATCAGCCCGGAGGGGCATCTCCTGACCCATCGCTCGCTGATCCTGGGACCTTCCAAGCTCCTGATCCGTACCGGGGCCAATCATGATTATCCGGTGAAGGCGGTGCTGGCGGATGACAAAACCGCGGACCTGGTACGGCTCCTGGTGGATCCCCCCGGGGCCCCCTGGCCATATCTGGGGATGGCCGCCGCGGCCCCGGCCCTGGGGTCAAAGGTTCTGGTGCTGGGTTACGGCAAGAAGATGGAATCCACCGTACACGAAGGCATGGTTTCCAGCGCCCGGGAGTTTCTGGGCCGCCCGGTCATCGTAATTTCCGCGGCCATTCCTCGCGGGGCGGAGGGGGCCGCGGTGGTGAACCTGAAAGGCGAGCTGGTGGGTCTGGGAGCCTCGGGCACCAGCGAAGGACAGCCCATCAACTTCGCGGTGCCCCCGCCCCCGGAATTCCTGCAAAAAGCCGCCCCTCCGCAGGCCTTTGCCGATTGGGCGAACTCCCACGCCACCGAGGCCTGCGAATCCTATCTTTCCCGGGCCGCCAAAGCACTGAACAAGGGAGATAAGGAATGGTCCATCACTTATTCCCAACGGGCCGCGAAGCTAAAGCCCGACAACGCCCAAGCCCACTATTACCTGGGTAAGGCTTACCTGCTGGGGAAACGCACCTCGGACGCGGAGAAGGAACTGGAAATCCTGGCCCGACTCGACGCCAAACTGGCGGGCAAATTAAAAGACGACCTGGCGCAATCCGCCAAGGTCCGGGGGGAGGCAGATCTGCCCCAACTCATCAAAAAGACCAAGCCTGCGGTGGTGTTTGTCCAGGTTCTGGATATCAACGGCCAGGACCGGAAATTCGGGTCCGGCTTTTTCGTCAATGGCAAAGGAGCCTTCATCACCAACTACCATGTGCTGGGAGGGGCCACCAAGGCCAGGGTGAGGACCCTGGAAGGGAAGACTTACCCGGTGACCCGGGTGTTGGCCGAAGACAAAGCCGCGGACCTGATCCTGGCGTCGGTGGTCCCCGACGTGGAGACGCCCTTCCTCAAGACCACCGGGGTCATACCCCAAGTGGGGGAAAAGGTGCTGGTATTGGGGAACCCCAAAGGCATGGAATGGAGTGCCGCGGATGGCATCGTCTCCGCAGTGCGGGAAAAGAATAAAAAGAGGTTTATTCAGATTTCGGCCCCCATATCGCCGGGCTCCAGCGGCGGCCCGGCCATGAACATGCAGGGCCAGGTGATCGGGGTCAATACCTTTTACCTGGAAGGGGGGCAGATGCTCAACTTCGCCTCCGCCGGCCAAAATATTTTGAACCTGAAGTTGGGCCCCGGCCTGACTCTGGAGGAACGGGCCGAAGGCTGGCTGGCCGAAGCCAAGGACCTGGTGGTTCAGGGGCGGCAGGCCAAGCACGCCAAAGACCTCAAAAAAGCGGCCGGTCTGTTTGATGAGGCCAAGAAAACGTTCTTCGACCTGCCCGACCCTTATGTGGAGCTGTTCTTTATCTATCTCAACGTCAACGACCTGGAGGCCGCCAAGCAGGAGCTGGGGGAACTCCGCAAGGTTAACCCTCAAATCGCCGATGAGCTGATCAAGTCCGTTAAACAAGCGGCAGCCAAGGAAGAGGCCCAAAAGGCGGCCAAGGGGAAGGGATCCAAGAAAGCCAAGCAGTGATCAGTGACCAGTGATCAGTGACCAGTAATCAGTAATCAGTGACCACAGAGCCTCTTGCAAAAG
>VGSO01000004.1 GCA_016874945.1 Deltaproteobacteria bacterium | reverse complement strand
CTGAAAGCTGTCAGCTTCCCTATTCCCTATTCCCTATTCCCTATTCCCTATTCCCTGGTCCCTATTCCCTATTCCCTGGTCCCTGGTCCCTAAGTCGGGGAACACTTCCCGAGTAGTCCGACTGCAACCCAAAAATGTCCGCATAAGCGACGGTCCAGGCGCAGGTGGTGAAGGGGATGGTGACCAGCAGGCCCAGCCCCAACAGGAGCGCGCCGCCCAGGTTAATGAGGATAATCACCAGGAAGAAGGCAAAGAAACTGAACCAACGGGGGTGCAGGGTGCGGCGGCTGGTCTCCAGGGCCTGCCAGAAGTTCAGGCGCCGGTCCACAATCAGGATGGAGGCGAAGAGGTAGCTCACCATAAGATAGATCCCAGGCGCCAAAAGCAATATCAGCCCGATGATCACAAGCGCCGAGCTCACCAGGGTCATCAACAGGAGCGGCCCCAGGAACTGGAAGCCCGTAAAAAAGTCCCGGGACGCGGGGGTATGACCCTGGAGCAACCGGACGCTCACCACAAAGTAGGCCATGGCTAGGGGGGTGTTAATGATTAAACCGATCAGCCCTCCCACGGAGCCGATGCGGTGCAGCACCACCTGCACCATAAGAAAAAAGATGGTGAACCCCACGAACCCCCAGGGATACTGCTTGAACAACTCCCAGCCCTGCTTCAGATATTCGCCCATGGGCAAGGGGCCGCTCCGGGAGGTCCAGGGTTGCCCAGGTTGCCAGGAAAGCCCGGGCTCTAACGGACCGCCGCATTGGGGACAGGTTTCTCTGCCGGGGTCCAACTCCAGGCCGCATCGGGGACATTGGTGCATCAGCAAGCTCCTTTCAGGATAAGCAGGTCAAGCTCAGTGGACGGTACAGTGGCTTCCGTTATTAGAAATGACTTGCTCCGCCAGGGTCAAGGGATGATAATCCGTAGTGTGCGTCTCACGCACCATCAATGGCGGACTCCCGGAGGATCCCGTTATGGACCTGATTCTCAGCCAATTGCAGGATGACATCGGCATCATCACCCTGAACAACGACCAGAAACGAAACGCCCTGAGCCGGGCCCTCATCCATGACCTAATCACTGCGTTGAAAAGTCTGGCCCTGGAGCGGGTCCGGGTGGTCATCCTCCGGGCCAACCAGGGGGCCAAGGTGTGGTCCGCGGGCTTCGACGTCACCGAGTTTCCCCAGCCGGGGCGGGACCCCCTGTCTTACTATGACCCCCTGGAGCAGGCCATCCGGGCCATCCAGCGCTGCCCGGCGCCGGTCATCGCCATGCTGGAGGGGAGCGTCTGGGGCGGGGCCTGCGAGCTGGCCCTGGTGTGCGACATCCTCATCGGCACCCCCCAGACCACCTTCGCCATCACCCCGGCCCGTATCGGGGTGCCCTACAACCCCTCGGGCATCCTCCACGTCTTCAACACCGTGGGCCTGTCCCTGGCCCGGGAGATGTTCTTCACGGCCCAGCCCTTGGGCCCCGAACGGGCCGAGCGGGCTGGAATCCTTAACCATCTGGTGGCGGTGGAAGACCTGGAGGATTTTACCATGAAAATGGCCCGGCAGATAGCGGCCAATTCCCCCATCAGCGTTTCGGTGATGAAGGAGCAGCTGCGCATCCTGGCCAACGCCCTGCCCTTAAGCCCTGAGACTTTCGAGCGCATCCAGGGCCTGCGCCGGATGGTGTACGACAGCCATGATTATCTGGAGGGTCAAAGGGCGTTTTTGGAAAAAAGGCCGCCGGTGTTTAAAGGGGAGTAGGGCGCTTTCAGTCTTCAGTTTTTAATTTTTGGTTTAAGAACTATAAACGTGCGGCTTTCCTTTAAAGTCCCTAGAGGTTCGGCTTACAACTTGATGATAATATTTATAGGGGTTGCCCAAAGTAATTTCCCCGTAGGGGCACGGCGAGCCGTGCCCAAGGTGCAGGGGCGCAGCACGCTGTGCCCCTACGTTAAAAAACAATCGGAAAAAACTTTTGGCAATCGCTATAATAATTCTGCTAAGAACTAAGAATTGCCGGAGCTGCCGGGCCATCGCCTACGCCTTTTCCCGTCTTCCGTCTTCAGTCTCCCGTCTATTCTAAACTCTATCTGTGATTTCAGATTGGTATTAAAAGGGCTGCGCCTTACTCAGGTCGCAGCCCTTAATTGTCGGCCCTGGCGGATGAAATAGGGTTCAGGCCTGCTGGAGGCCCAGGGAGATGGGCGGGACGGGTTCCTCAGCCACCCGCGGCGTTTCCTCCGGTTTCTGGAAAGAAGTTATCACGGCGTCGATTTCCTTGCCGTCCAGGGTTTCTTTTTCCAGAAGGGACTGGGCCACGGCCTGAAGCTGGGCCCGGTGGGCGGTGAGGAGATCCTGGGCCCGCTGGTAGGCGGTGACAATCAAATTCTTAATGGCGCTATCAATGAGCCGGGCCGTCTCTTCGCTGAAATCCTTGGCATGGGCGAACTCCCGCCCCAGGAAGATGTGCTCTTCCCGTTTGCCGAAGGTTACGGGGCCCAGTTCATCGCTCATCCCCCAGTTGCACACCATTTTCCGGGCCAGTTCCGTGGCCCGCTCCAGGTCATTGCCGGCGCCGGTGGTAAAGTGCTGAAAGACCAGCTCTTCCGCGGCCCGGCCCCCCAGGAGCACGCACATAATGCCCAGTAGGTAGTCCTTGGGGTAAGTGTGGCGCTCGTCCAGGGGAAGCTGCTGGGTGAGGCCCAAGGCCCGGCCCCGGGGGATGATGGTGACCTTGTGGATGGGATCGGTGCCGGGGACGAGACGGGCCACCAGGGCGTGGCCGGCCTCGTGGTACGCGGTGTTGGCCCGTTCCCGTTCGCTCATGACCAGGGTTTTCCGTTCCGCTCCCATCAAGACCTTGTCCTTGGCCTGTTCGAAGGCATCCATGGTGACCAGTTCGTTGCCGGACCGGGCGGCGAACAAGGCGGCTTCGTTCACCAGGTTTTCCAGGTCGGCCCCGGATAACCCCGGGGTGCTGCGGGCCAGGACGGAGAGGTCCACGGATTCGGCCAGGGGCGTGCGCCGGGTGTGAACCTGGAGGATAGCCTCCCGGCCCTTGAGGTCGGGAACGGGCACCACCACCTGGCGGTCGAAACGGCCGGGCCGCAGCAGAGCCGGGTCCAGGACGTCGGGGCGGTTGGTGGCGGCGATGAGAATGACCCCTTCATTGGCCTCGAAGCCGTCCATCTCCACCAGGAGCTGGTTCAGGGTCTGTTCCCGCTCATCGTGGCCGCCCCCCAGACCGGCGCCCCGATGACGCCCTACGGCATCGATTTCGTCAATGAAAATGATGCAAGGGGCGCTCTTTTTCCCCTGGATGAAGAGGTCCCGGACCCGGGCGGCGCCCACGCCCACGAACATTTCCACGAAGTCGGAGCCGCTGATGCTGAAGAAGGGGACTCCGGCTTCCCCGGCGATGGCCCGGGCCAGCAAGGTCTTGCCGGTTCCGGGCGCGCCCACCAGGAGCACGCCTTTGGGGATGCGGCCGCCCAGACGGGTGAACTTTTTGGGGTCCTTGAGGAACTCGATGATCTCCTGGGTTTCTTCCTTGGCCTCTTCGATGCCGGCCACGTCATTGAAGGTGACCTTGACGGTATTTTCCGTCATCAGGCGGGCCCGGCTTTTGCCAAAGCTCATGGCCTTGCCGCCTCCGGCCTGCATTTGCCGCATGAAGAAGATCCAGATGCCCACCAGGACCAGCATGGGGAGCCAGGAGACCAGCAGGGTGGTGTACCAGTTGTTCTCCTCCTTGGGCCGGGCGGTGATTTCCACTTTTTTGGCCTGGAGGAGTTTGATGAGGTCCGGGTCCAGGGGAGAATAGGTCTTGAAGGTCTTGCTGTCCGAAAGGACCCCGCTGATTTCTTCTCCCTGGATGGTGACCTTGGAGACTTTATCAGCCTGCACCAGTTCAATGAACTTGCTGTAGCTGAGGGGCTTTTCCTTAGTGCGCTCCACGCTGTTGAAATAATTGAACAGGAAGATCATCACCAGGGTGATGAGGAGCCACAAGGCGATATTCTTATAAAAGGGATTTAAACGAGCGTTCATCCATACCCTTGGCTATTAACAGACTTTTACAATTTGATTGTAGTTTTTTTTCCAGTTAATTGCAAGGCATTCTTGCTTTTTGAGGTGATGGCTGCCGATTTGGCGATTGAAAGTCAATAATGGCCTAACGCCAAGGCGCCAAGCCCCCCAGGCCGCGCCCGCGCCTTGGGGGGCTCAGGTATTCATGCCTGGTAAAATCATCCACCCGGCAAGTATTCCCTGGGTATGGCTTCCAGGATTTGATTTCCGGCCACCAGGCGTTCCAAGGTTTCCCGGGGGATGCGCCAGGGGCCGGAGTCCCCTCTGATCCCCGGCAGGCGGCCATCCCGGATCATGCGGTAAACGGTGCGCCGGGACAGGGCCAAGATCTGGGCCACTTCATCGGGCCGGAAGAGGCGCTTGGTCCGGAGTAAGCCTTTTAGTAACTCCATATCCCATCCTCCTTTTTTCTCTCGCGTCTTTGCCATTCTTTCTGCAAAGCCAAGGCCATCAAAGACGGTTTTCGGTTTTCGGTCTTCGGTCTTCGGTTTTGGGAAATGGCAGTGGGTCGGTTAACCGGGGGACTGCCCAAAAGCCCCTAAGATTTTTGGGGGGGTTAGGGGGAAAACCCTAGGAGTTTTAGTGAATCCCTAGGGGAAAACCGGACCGCTGAACTGCCTGGAGGATGGCGAAGCGGGGGTTCGGCTCCAATTCCGGGCGGCAACGTTGGGCACGGAGGCCCCACCCAGTGGGCGCGCCCGGCGGGGCGGCGCAGGCTGAAGCCCGCGGCTGCATTTTCAAGGCAGGAGCGTGGGAACGAGATGAAATTGGCAGCCGCGGGCCTTGTCCATATCTGTCATCGTAACTACCCGCCAGATTTTTGGCATTTGTGACAACTACACCGGCTGGGGCATGGTTCTTGATGGTTTACCGCGGCCAAAGGGCAAAGGAGGCCGAGGACATGGCTCAAGAGAGGTTGATCAGGCCCCGGGAAGTGGCCAAGGAACTGGCGGTGTCCCGCTCCACGGTGTACCGCTGGTTCTGGGAGGGGAAGCTCCGGGGAGTCAAGCTCCACGGCGGCACGGTGCGCATCCTGCAGAGTTCCGTGGCGGAGATGGTGCGGGAGGGGGATTGAATCGGGCGCGGCTGGAAGCTTGTGCCACCAAAACGTTGTTAAATGGAATAGGCCTACATCCATTCTGCCCGCCCATGGGGAAGAGCATGGTCTGGCGGGCACGGAGGCCCGCCCCACCAAATAAATTACCAAACCTAAAACCTAAAAAATGCTTTAAAAGACATCTTTCCCAGGTGTGCTGGAGATTTTGCCGGACTTGGTGATATATCTCCGGCCATCATGACGGCAATCAGGAAGAAGATCCGGCAGGGGAAGCGGGACCTTTACTTTGACGATGCCCAATCCCTGTACCTGGCGGGCAAAGGATTGGAGGAAATCCAAGAGCTTTTGCCGTTGGCCCCGACCACTTTGAAAAACTGGCATAAGGAAGGCCAATGGGAAGAAAAGCGCCGCCAGGTGCCCGTGTCCTCCCGGTGGCTGGGGGAGGCCCTGAAGGGCATTCTCAGGGAAAAAGCCGGGAAAATGCTGGAAAAGGGCGACCTTAAGCCCCAGGAGTTAGAAGAGCTAACCAAGCTCCTCACCCTCATTGACCGCATGGGCAGCCAGGGGTGGGATCTGCGCACCGCGGCCCTGGAAGTGATGGACCGCTTCGGGGCATTCATCCGGGGCTGGGTGACGGACCCGGAAGAGTTGCGGCGCCTCACCACCATGATGCAGGAATTCTTCCGGAAACTGGAAGAAGGAGAAGAAGCCTAATTAATTCAGTTTTCAGTTTTCGGTTGACAGTTTTCCCTGGAAGATGCGGAGTCTGGCGCGCCAAGGGGTGAACAGGCCGGAGGGGGGCCCAAAAACGGGATGGCCCCAAACCCTTTCCCAAGCATCATGGATGACCCTGAGATTGAGACAAGGTCAAGGATGACCCTGAAGAAAAAGCTCACCAAAACGGAATTCCAGAAGCGGGCCGAAAACATCTTAATGCGGCTTTCCCTGGAGGTCACGCCTTTCTGGGACGACCGGGAGGGCAAACAGGAAGAGCGCCGGTCCCGGGCGGCCGCAGATCCCCTGTATTTCTGCCGCACCTATCTCCCCCATTATTTTTCCCACGCCCCCGCGCCTTTCCACTATGAGCTGGTAAAGATGCTGGAAGAGCGGGGCGAAGTGGTGACCCCCGCAGTGGTGGCCGCGCCCCGGGAATTCGCCAAGAGCACGGTGTGCTCCTTCGGATACGTCCTCCACCAGATCTGCTTCGGCAAGCGGCACTTCATCATTGTCGGCAGCAACACTGAAGACCTGGCTTCGGACCTCACGGGCTACCTGTACCTGGAATTGCTCTATAACGAAAGGCTGCACCAGGACTTCGGGGAGTTGGCGAAGGCCAACAAGAGCGTGGATGACTTTGTCACCAAGAACGATGTCCGGGTGAAGGCCCGGGGGCAGGGGCAGCGAATCCGAGGTTTGAAGCACAAGCAGTACCGCCCGGACCTGGTGATCCTGGACGACCTGGAAAATGACATCAACGTGCGCAACCCCGAAATGGTGGCCCAGGCGCTGGATTGGGTCAAGTCCGCGGTGTACCCCTCCCTGGACGCCCGGGGCAGCCTGATGATCATCGGCACGATCCTGAGATGGCGCAGCGCCCTCCATCTGATGCTCACCAGTCCGGATGAACCCTACTGCCACTTCCAACGCCATATTTACCGGGCCATCCAGGAAGACGGCGCCCCCTTGTGGGAGGCCCGGCATCCCCTGGACCGCTTAATGGCCCAGAAGCAGCTCATGGGCACTGCGGCCTTCAACCGGGAAAAGATGAACGAGCCGGCGCGGGAAAAAGGGCTTTTTCAAGAGCAATGGATTCATTACTACCATCCGGACAGCCTCAAGGACCGGGACCTGGTGGTGGTGGGGTTCTTTGACCCATCCCTGGAAACCGGGGCGGCTTCGGATTACAAGGCCTGGATAACCGTGGGTCTGGACCGCAAGGAAATGATTTTCTATCTCATGGACGCCTTCATCAAGCGGACTTCCCTGGAGCAGACCCTGCGGGCTATTTTCAACCGGCACCGCCAGTACCGCTACCAGTTGCTGGGGGTGGAGGACAACCTCTTCCAGCGGCTGCTGCTCCGGGAATTCGACGGGTTGGGGAGGGAAATGGGACTGGCTTTGCCGGTGAAAGGGGTGACCAACCGGGTGGCCAAGGAGACCCGGGTAGCCAGCCTGGCGCCGCTCCTGGAGCGGGGGAAGATCCGCTTTATCCGGGGACATTCGGATCAGGAGCTGCTCATCGAACAGCTGCTCTATTTCCCCTCCCGCACGGTGCACGACGACGGCCCGGACGCGCTGGAAGGCGCGGTGCGTTTGGCCCAGGAGATTTCGGGAGTGAGTGCGGCCCAGTATGAGAGCGTCCAGACCAGAGGGTTTAAAAAGCGGGGAGCGTATTAGGAGTAGGGAATAGGGAACAGGATAGGGAATAGAGGTCAAATAATGAAGCTGAAGGATTTTTTTGGCAGGTTCTTCAAGCCCGGGGGGGCGCCCCAAACCCGGGAGTTGGCCGCGGTGAGCCTGGCGGAGCGGTGGAGCTCCTATCCCAGCGTGGGCCTCACCCCTTCCCGGCTGGCGGAGATTTTCCGGGATGCGGACCAGGGTTACGTTCAGCGCCAGATGGAGCTGTTTGAGGAAATGGAGGAAAAGGACGCCCACCTGGCGGCCCTCCTCCAGACCCGGAAGATGGCGGTGCTGAGCCTGGATTACGAGGTGCTGCCCTATGCCAAGACCCCGGAGGATGAAAGGGTTGCGGACCTGGCGGGGGAAATGCTTTACCGCATCCCCGGCCTGGAAGCCGCGTTCCTGGACCTATTGGATGCCATCGGCAAGGGCTTCGCGTTTTCGGAAATCCTCTGGGAGGTGACGGGAGGCCGGGCCTGGGTGGCGGACTTGAGGTGGATTCACCAGAAACGCGTCATTTTTGGGGAAGACGGCCGTCCCCGCCTCCTGGCCGGGATAGGCGATTGGCGGGGTGAGGAGCCGCCCCCCTGGAAGGTGGTTTATCACCGGTACAAGGCCCGCAGCGGCTATCCCAGTCGAGCCGGAGTGTTGCGGGTGGTGGGGTGGATGTACCTGCTGAAAAATTACTCCCTGAAGGATTGGGCCGCGTTCAATGAGGTCTTTGGCATGCCGCTGCGGCTGGGGAAATACGATCCCCTGGCGTCCCCCGCGGACCGGGAGGCGCTGTTCCAGGCCATCCGCAACCTGGGCTCCGACGCCGCGGGAGTGATCAGCAAGACCACGGAGATTGAATTTGTCCAGGCCGCGTCCCGTTTCGGGGTCAATCCCTATCAAGCCATGGCGGAATTCTGCAACCGGGAAATGTCCAAAGCGGTTCTGGGCCAGACCCTGACCACGGACACGGCGGGGGCCACCGGCACTTACGCCGCGGCCCGGGTGCATGCCCAGGTGCGCCGGGACCTGGTGGAAGCCGATGCCCAGGCCCTGTCCGCAACCTTAAGGGAGCAGCTCCTGCGGCCCCTGGTGGGGTTCAATTTCGGTTGGGACCGGCCCATCCCCTGGCTAAGGTTCAAGTTCGAGGAAGAACAGGACCTCAAGACTCTGTCCGAGGTGTACCTGAACCTGGCGGAGATGGGGATGCCGCTTGCGGTGGAGCACGTGGCCGAACGTTTCGGCCTCCCGGCGCCGGGAAGGGACGCGGAATTAATCAAACAGGGAAAGGAGGCCCGAGGATGAAGCACCCAAGATGGCCCTGGCTCCTGGCTCTGGTCTGGCTGGCGGCAAGTTGCTGCCCTCACCCGGGGGTTTTTGACCAGGTGCGCCGGTCTTTGACCACGGTGCAGAGCTTTTATGGGGATTTGCTGAAGGAAACCGAATGGTCGGATCAAATCCGGCTGGCGGTGGTGGCGGCGGATACCACCCTGGCCCTGGCCGGGGAACTGGAGCGCCAGTGGTGCCCGGCCCCGGGTCTGGCGGACCAGTTGGAGCTTCAGACCCGCCAGGCCCAAAAGATGGCCGAAGGGGCGGCGTCCATCAAGAAGGGGCTTACCGGAGCGGCGATGCCGGAGGAATAAGATGCAGGGGCGAACCTGGTGTTGGCCCGGGGCGGATACGAGATTCGCGCCTGGAAAATTCAGTGAGGTCAGCCAAGAAGATGGCTAAAGACACCGACAATAAAGCGGAAAGAACAGATTTGCCCGAGTGGATCTGCATCCTACCCCTGGGCACGGTGGAGCTGGTTGATAGGCGGGAGCCGCTGGAGGTGGATTTGGCGGCCCTGAAAACAGTGGCCGAGAGCTTTCTGCAGCGGGGGGTGGACGTGGTGGTGGACTACGAACACCAATCCCTGCAAGGGGGCCGGGCGCCGGCCGCGGGGTGGATCAAGGAGCTGGCAATCCGGGAAGACGGCCTCTGGGGGCGGGTGGAGTG
The DNA here is from genome assembly GCA_016874945.1 of Deltaproteobacteria bacterium. Lineage (GTDB taxonomy): Bacteria > Desulfobacterota > Desulfobaccia > Desulfobaccales > 0-14-0-80-60-11 > VGSO01. The sequence goes on along the minus strand of VGSO01000004.1, from coordinate 19,837 downwards.
GACCCAACAGGCCCAGGAGCACCTGCGCCGCCGGGAATACCGGTACTTTTCCCCGGTGCTCAAGCTGGCCCCGGAAACCCGCCGCCCCCAGGCCCTCATGCAGGTGGCCCTCACCAACGTGCCGGCCATCAAGGGGCTGCCCCCGCTGGTGGCCCGGTGTGAAGCGGCCCCCCGGGTAAAACTCCAGGGTCTGGCCCTGGATGAACGGGAAGAGGAGGGAAAGGTGCTGGAGAAGCTAAAAGTCCTGATGGGCCTGGAGGCCGAAGCCGCGGAGGACGCCGTCTGGAGCAAGACCCTGGAAGTGTTTCGGGATCTGGGGGCGACCTTGGGGCTGCCGGAGAAGGCTTCGGCCTCCCAGTTGAAGGGCGCGGCGGCCGCCCTGAAGGCCGGGGCGGAGCGGATGGAGGAAATCCTGGCGGAACTGGAGGCCCTGAAGGCCCGGTTGGCGGAAGAGTCCGCGGCCCAGACGGTGGAAGAGGCGCTGCAGGCGGGAAGAATAACCCCGGCCCAAAAAGAGTGGGCCTTGGAGTATTTCCGCCAGGACCCGGAAGGCTTTAAAACTTTTGCGGCCCGGGCGCCCCAGGCGGTGCCCACCGGGGAACTGCGGCGGCCGGGTGAAGGCCGCCATGCCCAGGGACGCCTGGCCCCGGAGGAAATTGCCATTTGCCGGGCCTTGAACCTGGCCCCGGAAGAATATTTGAAAGCCAAGGCCGCCAGCGGCCAAGTCCAAGAAACCTGGAGGTAGCGAATTATGGCAGCGTTAAGCAGAGACCGGGCGACGGCTTACCGGGAAGGGGTGGAAGTGGAATTCCCGGTGGCCGCCAGTACCAAAATTTATGCCGGTTCCCTGGTGTGCGTCAACGCCGGGGGCTGGGCGGCGCCCGCGGCGGATACCCTGGGCTACACCTTTGTAGGGGTAGCCCAGGAGCAGGCGGACAACAGCTCCGGCAGCAACGGGGCCAAGACGGTGCGGCTGCGGCGCATCGGCGTCTTCGATTTTGACGCCATCAGCCTCACCCAGGCCATGGTGGGCCAACCCATGTACGCGGTGGACGACCACACCTTTGACGATGCCGCGGGGGCAACCAACGACGTCAAGGTGGGGGTTCTGGTCAAATATGTATCCGCCACCAAAGGCTGGATCGACATCGCCCGGTAAAGGGAGGAGGAAGGATGATCATCAACGCTGAGGGCCTGGCCCGGCTGTACACGGCTTTTTCCGCGGTGTTCAACGCCGCCTATCAAGAAACGCCCACCTGGCATGACCAGGTGGCCATGATGGTGCCCGCCAATACCCGGATCATGGATTACAAGTTCCTCCTGGACTTCCCCATGGTGCGGGAGTGGATGGGGGACCGGCAAATCAGCTCCCTGGAGCCCCAGGCCTACCAGATCGAAAGCAAGGACTGGGAAGCCACCATCGAGGTGGACCGCAACGACATCGAAGACGACCAGTTGGGGCTGTACAACCCCATTATCGCGGCCCTGGCCCAGGAAGCCAAACGGCATCCGGACCGTCTGATAGCGGACCTGATGCTGGGGGGGTTCACCACCACCTGTTACGACGGCCAATACTTCTTTGACACCGATCACCCGGTGGGGAACTCCGTCGCCTCCAACTTCGGGGGCGGAACCGGCAGTCCCTGGTTTCTCCTGGACACCACCCGGGCCATCAAGCCCTTTATCTTTCAACTGCGCCGGGGGGTGCAACTGGTGCGCATGGACGGCCAGGAAGACGAGCAGGTCTTTATGCGCAAGAAAATCCGCTATGGAGTGGATTACCGGGGCGCCGCGGCCTACGGCCTGTGGCAGATGGCCTATGCCGGCCAGGAAAGCTTGAGTCCGACCAGTTACGCCGCGGCCCGGGCGGCTATGATGTCCCTGGCCAATGCCGAAGGCCGGCCCCTGGGAATCCGGCCCAGCCTGTTGGTGGTGGGGCCCACCCTGGAAGCCCTGGCCCGGGAGATTCTTCAGGCCCAGTTCATCATCGGTGATCCGGCCATCGGCGGCACTAAGAGAAATATCTGGCAGGGCACCGCAGATCTGCTGGTGGTGCCGGAGCTGGGGTAGGTGGGTTTCAGGTTTCAGGTTTTAGGGGTCAGGGAATAGGGAATAGGAGTCTTATTCCATTTTCCTTCATTACCAATGATGGTGGCCCATTCTGATGTCTTTCATTGATCCGAATTGATAATTCCTGAAACCTGCAACCTGAAGCCTGATCCCTGAAAAGGAGCGCGTATGGGTTGGTTCGGTGGATTTACCATAGAAACTTATAACCGGATTCCAGGCGATTACGAGGTGGTGACGTTGGGGCCCGGGGGAGCGGCGCTGTCCCCTGAAAAAATCAGGCCCGTTGCCGGTCCCTTCGCCAAGATGATGGCCCGGGCGGCCCTCCTGTCCCTGGAAGAAGGGGATATCCGGTTCCGCCTTGACGGGGCCTCCCCCACCGCCGACAACGGCCATTACTTCAGCAGCGGCGATGTCTTGATTATTTCAGGGTCCCAGGCTTTGCGGCAGTTCCAGGCAGTGCAGGCAGGGGAAGGGAGTGGAACCTTGCGGGTGACTTATTTTTATTAGGAGCAGTCAGCGGTCAGCTTTCAACTTTCAGCTCAAAAGCTGGAAGGGAAAAAGCCGACTGCTGAAAGCTGAAAGCTGAGAGCTGAAAATGGCGTACTGCACCCTGGAAGACCTTAAGATGCTGATTTCGGAAACGGAGCTCGCCCAGCTCATCTCCGAGGCCGGGGAGGAGCCGGACCCGGAAGTGGCGGCGTGGGCCATGGCCCAAGCCAGCGGGGAAATCGACTCCTACCTGGCGGAACGTTACATCCTGCCGCTGTCCCAGGCGCCTCTCCAGGTGCAGACCCTGGCGGCGGACATGGCCATCTACCACCTTTATACCCGGCGCAGTGTGGCCCCCCGGGCCCGGCGACAAAAGTATGAGGCCGCAGTGGCCTTCCTGAAAGAGGTGGCGGCGGGGCGGGCGGCGGTTGTCGGATTGGCAGGGGAGATTCCCCCGGCCTCCCGGCAGGCCCCGGAAATGAGTGCGGCGGGCCGCCTCTTTTCCCGGGACGGCCAGAAAGATTGGTAGGTTATGATCGCCGGCTGGCTTGCCCTGGAAGACGCGGCCTTGGCCGCCCTGGAGGCGGAAATCGGCTCCCAGGTGCAGACCCTGGAAACTTACCAGGGAGACTGGCGGGCCGACCTGGAACAGCGGGCCTGGCGGCTGCCCGCGGTCTTGATGACCTGTCGCCGGGTGCGAGGAGAGGCGGTGGGCTGGGGGTCTTATGATCTCACCCTGGAACTCCGAGCCTTGGTGGTGGTGCGCCAGCTTCGGGGGGAAGCCCAGGGCCGCCGGGAGCCGGGGGGGGTATATGAGCTTCTGGAGGGCATACGCCGGGCCTGGTGGCACCGGGACCTGGGATTGGACCTTCTTCTGCCCCTGGTATTGGTGGAGGAAGAGGGGCTGCTGGCCGGTCCGGAGTTCACCGTTTATGGGGCCTTGTACCGCACCGGGATGATCCAAGATTTTTCTTAAAACCCAGGCTGGAAAGCCTGTGCCGCTAAAAGAGGCAAAAATCGCCAAGGGGAGAAATATTCATGCCCTGGTCCATCCGCAACTTTCTGGCCACCCACAACCTGCTGGCGGTGTCGGCCAACTGCCGGGAAGCGGCCATGAATACCGAGCAGGAGCTGGACACCGTCTTTCTGGCGGACGCCGGCACCATTCTCAACTACCAAGCTCTGAAGTTTCCCAACCGGGAAGAGCTGACCGGCAAGGAAGAACCGGATCGGGTCCATGACCTGGGAGGCGTGGTGGCGGGGACCCTCTCTTTTTCCCGGGCCCAGCCGCAGCACTTGGCCTTTCTGCTGGCCTATGGGCTGGGAGAGGCGGCCAGCACGCCGGTGGGAGCCGGCGGCTACCGCCACACCATAACTCCCCGCTCAGGGGAAGTGGACGAGTGCCGCTCCAATCCTTCCTTCACCGCGGCCATGCGCTTCGGCCGCCAGGTGCTGAAGCGCCGCTTCGCCTCCTGTTTCATTGAGCAGGTGCGCCTGGAATTGGGCCGGGATGGGTGGGCCAAAGCCATGGGAAGCGTCGGGGGCAGCGGCAAGGTGGACGATAACACCCGGGTGGAAGAGGTGGGCGCGGCCTTCAATGCCCCAAGCCTCACCCTGGCGGCCAATGGGGTGGAAGGGGGGACTGCGGCCGAACGATTGAGCAACGTTCAGGCCCTTAAAGTCCTCCACCCCGCCACCCAGGCCTGGGAAGACGTGTCTTACCAGGCCGTGTCCGGGGCCGAGCCCGCGGTGATTGGCATCACTCCTCCCGGCGCCGGCGGGGATTTGACCACCTACCGGATATATTACCTGCCCCGGGAGAGCGGCTGGATGGCCTTCCCGGACCGGGTGGAGGAGCCGCCCCTGAAGGTGAGCCAGGTGGAGGTGTACCTGGGAGGGCGATGGGACGGCGCCCAATTCCTGGGAGGCCACCGGTTGGCGGCCCAGGTCCGCCGGTTAACCTGGACATTGAAGAACAATCTGGCCCTGGAAAGCGTTCCCGGCGCCGGGGGAAGTTACGCCAACCGGGCTTTTCGCCGCGGGCGGGAGCAGAAGCTGGAAGTGGACCGGGATTTTCGGGATTTTCTCATGGGCCAGCACCTTCATGACAACGACTATCTGTCCTTTTACCTGAAGGCCATGGGGCCGGAATTCGAGCCCGGGCTGAACTACCAGGTGGAACTGATCTTTCCCCGGGTGGCGGTGATGGCCGCCCCGGTGAAGGCGGCCCAGCGGCGACTGGCGGAGAATGTGGAATTGGCGGTGCTGGAAGACGATGAATACGACTCGGTGATCGCTTACGTGCAGAATAAGGTGAGCAGTTACATGGGGTAAGGAGTGGTGATTTTGGGGAGGGGGCCAGGGGCTTTCACAGGCTGGAAAGCCTGTGCCACCGGCCCCTGCCCCCTCCCCCGACCCCCATAAGTATTTTTAATTGAGAAGGCTGGCCATTGGCCCCGACTTCCCAGGCTAACAATGAGCGGGCCTGTTAAGGAGGAAATATGGGCCGTGTTTTGGGGGAAGAGCATCACAGCCTGGCCATTCAGGACCCGGTTTCCGGGTCGGTGATCACCCTTATTTACCGCCGGCCCACTTCCGAGGAGCGGGTGGCTTATCAGCTTTCAGCCTTTCGCCTGGAGGAAGGTGAGCGCCGCCTCCGCCTGGGGGAGACCCGGTTAAAATTCGGCCTGGAAATCTTAACTGGATTCGCGCCCGGAAGTTTTTCCTTATCCGAGGAGGGCCGCCGGGAGGATCTGGACCCGGCCCGACACCCGGACTGGAAGGACCGGCTGGCCCGGCACGCCCCGGACCTGGTGTCATACCTGGGCCAGGTGGTCTTTGAAGGTCTCCGGATGGTGCGGGAGGACCGGGAGTGGGGCTGAACCGGGGCGCCGGCAAGACGGCGGCCGACTGGCCGCTCCTTCAAGAACTCCAGACCCTGGCCGCGGGGAGGATCTGCAGCCCGGAGGTTCGGCAAAAATGCCAAATGGAAAACGGATCTTTCGCGGCCTGGGCTTGCGGGGTCTGTCAGGAATATTTGAGGCCCGAGGCCGTCTCCCCCTGGACCTGGCACCTGCTTTTCTTATATCAGCTCCGCCGGGCCGGATACCCGTTCAAAGCCAATGACTTGACCCTGGAAACCTGGCTCCTGTTGGAATGGGTGGGGAGGGTCCTGGAAGGAAGTGCCAGGGCCGACATGGTAAGAAACCAGCGTTTGCCATTTTGAGCTTGAGGGGAGGCCTTTGGTAGGGTGCGTTTCACGCACCATTAAAACTTATTGATAATCCGTAATTATCTTTACCGAAAACCGAAAACCGAAGACCGAAAACCGTATAAATGGTGCGTGGAACGCACCCTACGGCATATCGGGAGGCGAAAATGCCCCGAGACGATTATCCGGGCGGGTGGGGGAAGAAGGATTTGGAGGAGTTCCGGGCGGTGCAGGAGGAGATGCTCCAGGTGGCCCGGGACTATAGCCAAACCCGGCTGCAGGTGTGGCTGGAGGAAGCCAGGGGTTTGGGGGATTCCTGGACCGCTTTCAGCCGGGAGTGGCAAAGCGCCCTGGACGACATGACGACCCTGGCGACGGACCGGTTTGGGGAGATCGCCGCCCGGAGCGAGGCCACGGGCAGCGTCTTGAGGCAGAGTTTCGCGGGGGCGCTGGCTGAAATCTCCAGCGAAGTGGAGGATTGGGGCGACCATATGCTCGAGGTTTTGGAGCGGGTGGCCCTGGCCTGGACTCAGGCGGGAGGCCGGGGTTCCGGGGAGAATTGGCCGGGACTCCTGGGAAGCCTCCTGGATTTCGGCGGCTGGTTTCACCAGGGCGGCATGGTGGAAGCGCACCAGGGATTGGTGGTGGCGCCGGGGGGCCTTATGCCCGACGAACGGTTGGTGCTGGCCCAAACCGGGGAAGGAATTCTGCCCCGGGAAAGCATGGCCCGGCTGGGAGAGAAGAATTTCGAGGCGCTGCGCACCGGCCGGTTTGAGACGGGAGCCGAAAGGACTCCCTCCTATAACATCACCATCCAGGTGCAGGCCCTGGACGCCGCCGGGGTTTCCCGCCTGGACTGGGACCGCCTGGTGCAGCGCCACATTTTGCCGGCCTTGCAGCGGGAAGTAGTTTGGTGAGGGGCTTTAAGGGAGGCGCAAGGGAATGGCTAACGCCAAACTGGAATGGACGCCCCGGGGCGGCAGCCTGCAGAGCTATGTCCTGCCGGTGAACTTCACCTGGGATTACCAGGAGCTGCTTCAGGATGAGGCCGACCGGGAGAGGGCCTTGGACGGCACCCTGAGAAGCTATGACCGGGCCCTGAAGCAAAGGTGGGTCTTGAAGTTTAAGCACCTCCCGGCCGCCCAGAAGGAGCAGTTAGCCGCCATCAAGCAGGCCGGGGTGGAAATTGCCTTCTTCCGAGACGCCAGCGGTCCCAAGACCTTTACCGGGGTGTGGTCCAATGACCTCAATTTTCAGGAAGCGGCTCCGGGGCTGTGGAGCGGGAGCATGGTGCTGGAAGAAGTTTAAAAGACGGTTTGCGGTTTTCGGTTTTCGGTAATAGGACAGTAGGGTAATGGCTTGATGTGTCGCGCCAAGACTGGATGCCATAAAAACCTGTCTGTAACCAAAGATAAACCAATATCGGAAACTGGAAACCGAAAACCGCAAACCAAAAACCGGAAACCGGCCTTATGAGGGATGCAAGTTCGGAATTTCTCCAGGAAGAAGCCCGGCCCCGGGGCGCCCGGCCCCGGGTCCAGGCGGTGCTTTCGCCTTTTGAGCTGGACTGCGGGCTGGCGCCAGGCTCGGGGGAGTTCGTACACACCGCTTATGGCGGCGAGCCGGGGAAGCTGGTCCTGGAAAGCGGCTACCATACCTCCGGGTCCTGGACCTCCCCGGTGATGCACACTTATACTCCCCACCTCAACCTGGCGGTCCCCTTCTGGGAAGACCAGGGCGGAGTCATGGAACCCCGGGTTTACCTGAGAAGCGGGGCGGAAGCGTCTAAGGCGCCGGAGACGCCCTTTAGCCCGGGGGCTTCGGGAGAGGAAGTGGGTATTCAACCCTATTATCAGGTGCAGGTGCAATTTCAGCAGCGGTGCCGCGCTTGGGCGGTGGATGCTCCCGAAGAAGCTGACTCCTTCACGGCCTACGGGGTGGACCAGTCCCCGGATGGGGGTTATGAGAGCTATGCGGCTGACGGGTCGGCCCCCGCGGTGGTGGCCGGGCTGCGCCTGGAAGGCCGGCTTAGCTTACCGGAAAGCGAAATCATGGACCCGGGCCGGTTGCAGGTGGAGCTGGCCCGGGATTTCAGCCAGGTGAGGGATGGCCGCCACGTGCTGGCCCTGGACAACCGCCGGAGCCAATGGGTCCTGGGGGGCGATAATTTTTATCTTCGGGGTCTGGACTGGCAGGGGAAGGTCTTAAGCCTATACCACGGCTGGGAGCTGCCCAACGGCCAGGTGGCCTGGCAGTTGGTCTATCAGGGCGTGTTGGAGGCTATCAGCGGCATGGGCCATAGCTGGCGGGGCCGGCATGGGGCCGGCCTGGAGAGCCGCAGCCTGGCCGCGGTGGGTTTGCAGCGGCAGTTGGGCGCGCCTTCCGCCGCCGGCGAGCCCCGACCCTTCATGCGGGGGGCTTATGTGGCCCGGGGAGAGCTTAAAGAGGTGGTCCCGGCCCAGGTGCGCGACCCGGTAAAGACCGGGAGCGGCAGCGCCGCGCTCAAGGTGGTAGGGTCTTTTCGTAGCGATTATGACCGGGCTTACCTGGTGGAAGCCGAAACCAGCGGCGAAGTGGGCGCGGCCCGGTTTCGCTGGTCCGTCAACCAGGGACAGACCTGGCGGGAGACCGACTGCCTGACCGCGGGGCCGGAAGATCCCGTGGAACTGGAGGAAGGGCTGGCGGTGTACTGGGAGTCCGCCCCGGGGACCGACCTGGCGGCCGGGGACCGCTGGACTTTTACGGCCGCGGCGCCGCGCTACAAGTACGTCGTCGCCGGCGGGCCGTTTGAGGGCATCTCCACGGTGTTTCTAAACGGAGAACCCACCTGGGAAGGCATTACCGCGGATCCGGTTCAAGGATTGGTGGAGGTCATCGGCCGCAGCGCCGCGGTGGAGGCCCGGGTGGTGAAGGATGGAACCAGCCACCCGGTGGACATCATCACCGACATCCTGGCGGAAGTGGGACTGGACGGGGCCATAAACCAAGATTCTTTCGATCTGGGCCGGAGCCTTACCCCGGGCTACGCCATCGGGGTGCGGTTTGAAAACGTCACCGCGGCCCAGGCCTTGCGGGAAATCCTCCAGCGCTGCCTCTATGATTTGTGGGTGGACTTCGGGGAGATCAAGATCAGGGCGTATTTGGGAGAGGATTAGGGGGCAGGTGTCAGGGGTCAGGTGTCAGGGGTCAGGTGTCAGGTTTTAGGGGTTAGGGAAGAGGGAATAGGGAATAGTAATCAGTGAACAGTAATCAGTAGCGGGGTTTCCCCGCCCGCCGAAAACCGCAACTCGAGAACAGGATTTAAAATGGCGAATGTGCAATGGGCCAGGTCCTCCCAGTTTAATTGGGTCTTTGACAACATGGGCGGGGCCCCCCTCCAGGAGGCGGTGGCCGGGGTCTGGAGCAACGCCGCCAGCACGGTGGCCCCGGACGGCCAGGTGGTCATCGGGTCCCCCAATCCCGGAGGAGGCCGGGTCTGCTTGGTCCGGGGAGTGTGGCGCAAGGAAACCGCGTTTTCCTGGGACGGTTTCTGGGCCGAGCCCATGTCGGGGGATTTGGTCAATTACTATTCCGGCGGGTCTTTCACCAACCAGGGGGAGGAGACCCGCGTCCAGTTAGGAACGCCCCTGGCGCCGGAAACCCAGGTTCAGCTTTATTACCTCTATCTCACGGGGGAGAAGGCCGCCAAATACGAGGCGCTGAACACCTACCCCTGCATCCGCCGCGCCTGCCGGTCCCGGGACGATTACACCTACGACTTCGCGGTGGACCGGATCCTGGACCTGATGGCAGTCCTGCACTTCGCCGGTGAGGCGCAGGGGCGGGATTACTCCAGCGCCATCAAGTTCCTCTGGGACGCTTGTTATGCCCGGCAGGAGAGCCGCATTCCTCCCCTGGTGCACGACACCTTTGAGCGGCGGTTCTGGGACCGGGGCGGCCACCTCATGTACCGGGGGGCTACCACCGGGGTTGAGGCCTTCTCCGTGTTCCAGACGGAGCTGGCCCCCGGGAGCGCCAGCCGGGCTTTGCACGTCCGGGCCGGACTGGCGGGGACGGGAGACTCGGCCTGGTTCGGTTATGGCCTGGACTGGTCCCTGGAAGACAGCCCCTTCAGCGAGATAGACCGGGTGCGGTTTAAGCTCCTGGGACCGGCCGAAACCCGGCGCCTGCATCACCTGAGCAAGGTGGGGACCGGAAGCGCCACCCTGGTTTTAAAAAGTGATTACCTCCGGGAGGAAAAGAGCCGTTTTGTGGTGCAGGCCCAAACCACCGGCTCGGTGGGGGTGGCCCGATTTCGCTGGTCCCGGAATGGAGGCCAAACCTGGGAAGGCTCCGACCTCACCACCGGCGACGCCCAGCATCCGGTGGCCCTGTGGGGCGGGGTGGAGGTCTACTGGGAAGGAGGACCGGGGACCCATCTGGCGGCGGGGGATTACTGGACCTTTTGGGGCGGCGACCCCGAGGAGCATCCCCGGCGGCTGCTGGTTATTCTCAATGACTCCTTCGCCGCGGACCCCGACCCCTGGGGGCCGGCCCACACTTACATCCATGCGGCGCCTGATCGTTTTTCCGGAATGACCGCATGGGAGATTCCCTTCAGCCAGTTCTGGCGGCGGGACAACATCATTGATGATGGCGACCGGGTTCGGGCCAACTGGGGGGCCTGGTATGCCGCGGCTCAGCCGGGACAGAGCGATATCACCCTCTGTGACCGGGAAGAGACGGAAACGCTTTTGGGGGAAACCTTTTACACCCAGCGCCAGGTGACCTGGAATTTAGCGCCCCAGGTCACCTCCTTTGGGGTATGGGTGGGGATTGACCCCCAACGGGTGGACTCCCGGGGTCGCACCAACGTCAATTTTCTCCTTAAACCCATAATTCCCGAGGCCAACTCCCTGACGGTGCGGGTCAAGGTCAAGGACGCCCAGGGCAGCTATTTTTACCGGGACGTTTCCACCACGGTTAACGCCTGGCAGCGGGTCACGGTGAACCTGGAGGAAATGGAACTCGAGTCGGGCAGTTGGCCCCTCACCCACCCCCTGCAAGCGGCGGATATCGGCGTTCCGGCCAACCCGCCCCTAGGCGGCGCCTGGTTACTCACGGATTTGAAGTTTGATGAGCACCTGACTTTTACCGACGTCTCCCGTCTTCGCCTGCTGGAATTCCGGCTGGAGCAGCAGGGCCTCCCCGAGCACGAATGGTGGCTGGATGAAGTGGGCCTCAACCTGGTGTCGGAAGACCCTTATCCTTACGTCCCCCGGCTGGCTATCTCCCTCACCCCTTACGGCCAGAACCCCTGGCGGGGGCCCACCCTGGCGCACTACGCCCATCCGCTGGCCTCCTATCTGGCGGGGGCCTTGGACCTGACCCAGAATTATGTCCATCTGCACCGGGACGCGCAGGTTGAATTTAATCAGCGCTATGGCGGGGTTAAGGGGCCCATTGTACCGGTGCACACCCGCAATGATATTGAGAACATCGCCTTAATGGGATGCGAAGCCTTCAACCGATTCTCCTGGTGGTCCAAATACCGGAACTACGGCAAGGTCATGGGGTTCTGGCATTTTAACGGAGCATTAACGGACGCCTCGGGCAAAAGCCATGCCCTCACCTGGCGCGGCGGCGGCAATCCGGTTTATGCCCCCGGAGTCTGCCAGCCGGGAGACACGGCCGTCACCCTGGACGGCAGCAGCAAGTATCTGACCGCGGCGGATCATGCCGATCTGGACATGGGGACCGAGGACTTCACCATCGAAGCAGTGTTCCAGCGGAGTCAAGTGAGCCTGTCGTATCACGCCAGGCTGGTCAGCAAGAGAATCAGCGACATTGGCTACGAAATCTATATTAGGAATGACAACAGAGTTTCCTTATGGATGGGCGACTCCAGCGGCCACACCGTTATTTCCCCCGACCCGCCATTATGGGTGAACGACACGGAGAATTGGCATTACCTGGGAATCTCCGTGGACCGGGACGGCCAGATCACTTTCTGTCTGGACGGGACCATCGGCAGCGCCGCGGCGGTAAGACCGGGCAGTCTGGATAACACTGTGGCATTCACCGTGGGCAGATACAGCGTCAGCTCCAGCGCTTATTTCCCGGGGGGCATTGACCTGATCCGCCTCCACAAGGGCCGGGTCTTGAGCAGCCAGGAGATGCAGGACAACTGGCAGATTATTCAGGGCGCCCTCAACGGCAGCGCCTACCCGGAAGTGGGCTGCGGCCTGGGGCAGTATTGGGCTTTCTACCGGCTGGCGCACTACTATTTCGTCTCCGGGGACACCAACGCCTGGACCGTACTAGATAACTGGCTCACCTGGCTCAACACCTTTGGAACCGAAGACGGAGAGGGCTGGAAGTTTCCCATGCTCTTTTCGGAGTTTGGTTTTCATTATGGCGCTTATGACCCGGGGCAAACCGCGGCCATCACTATTGGGTGCCTGTGGATTTATCTGCGCCGGGGTGACGACCGGGCTGGGCTTTGGGCTCGGCGCATCCTGGACGATCTCCGGGAAAACCGGCTGGACCCGGAGTTCGGCGGGTATAAGAGCGATTACCATTACGCCTGGCTCAACGCCCTGGTTCTCCAGGCCTTCGGGCTGGCGGTGAACGGCCGGACCGGCCAGGCCTACGAGTTCGGGGCCACCCAGGAAGACCGGGACCATTTTGAGGCCCTCCTGTCCTGGCTCTTCTCCCGCTCCGGCGATGGGAAGCCCAACCTCTTGAACGAAGACCTCATTCCCTTTTCCTTCATGGAGGACGCGGACCTCTGGGATTATGCCCCCCACTACATGGCGGTGCGCCAGATGGGGTCCACCGAGGCCCTGGTGCTGATGCTGGGCGCGGCCCTGGAGTACGCCCTGGCCCAGGGAGACTGGAGTTGGTTCCAGCGCCTGCTGGACTTTATTCTGGTGGAAAACCGCCTGGCGCTGGGCCCTGCTCAAATCCAGGCCTTGACCTTGGCTTACGACCAGGCGGGCTTAAAGAACCTGGTGCGCCTGCGATACGCCGACTATGACCGGGACCCGGCCAAATATGCCGAGGCCCGGGATGAGGAGGCGGTGGCGGCCCGGGGCGAGGCCGCGGTGGATGTGGATTTTCGCTACGGGGGATCGGTGATCCTGGAAAATCCTGACGTGGCCCAGTTGCTGGCGGCGCGGCTGCTTAAACGCCTGTCGGTCCCATGGGAACAGGTGGAGGTGGAAACCTGGCTGGAAGGGGTCCGGGTGGAAATGGGGGACGCGGTGGAGCTCTCTTCTGACTTCCACGGTTTGTGCCGGCAGGAGTTCAGCTTGTTTGGCAAGGAAGTGGACCTAAGCCGGCGGCGGGTGCGTCTGAACCTGAACCGGCCCTTAAACCTGGCCTGGTCCTGGGCGGTGGACAGCCCCGGGACGGCCCAGGACTCCTGGGCCATCGACCAGGCCAGCACTTATGATCCAAACTGGAAATACCGGGCTTATGCGTAATTATTTCTCACGCAAAGCCCCAACGACATTTAGGGTGCGCCCCGCGCCCCATATTCAAAGGGAGAGGATAACATGGCTTTAATCCATCTGCCCCAGGCCAAGTGGGGTAGCGGCACCGGCCGCCAGGTTATTTTAAAAAGCGATTTTGACAAAATCGAGCAGGCGGTTTTGGAAAGCTTTGAGGTTTTCCAGGCGCCGCCTCTGGAATATGTGGATGCTGCCAAAGTCCGGGTTAACGCCACCCCGGCCTGCCCGGCCCGGGTGTTGATGTGCGGCTTTCCTTCTCCTTTGCACCCCGGCCAATGGGTGGACGCGGGTCTGGCCGATGGCCGCTATCGGGAAAACAGCGCCCCCGTCACCCTGGATCTGGCTCTCTCCGGAAGCCGGTGGGGGACGGAGAAGGCCAGCCAGTGGTACTGCGTCTATGCCCTGGCGGGACCCGCTGACACCACTTTCAGCCTCAAGGCTATGCCGGCCATGCGGGTGTCTTCCCAGGCGGCCCAGATCATCACCCTCAGGAACAATGCCAATACCGGCAATATCGGCTACGGTTTGGTGGCCAACGAGTTGGTGGACGCCCAGATCCTGGCGCTCAGCGGCGTCTCCCGGGGACTGGCCCGGCCCATCACCGCCAACAACAGCGACAACGAGACAGGCGGGACGGTCACTTATGGCGGCAGCGCCCTGACTTTGACCCAGGGGGACTGGTTCATGGTCCTCCCGAAAACCAATTTCCGGCGCCTGGGCATGATCTTCAACGGCGCCGGCGGAGACCTGGCGGCTTTTTACCAGGAGCGCGGGGTGATCACTTACCAGGTCCCCCGGGAATTGACCGCGGGGGCCATCAACGGCTACACCCTCACCGACCTGGCTTCGGTGACCCCGCCCACCGCCCGCCGGCTCCTGGGCTACGGCGCAGCCCAGAACGGCTATGACCTGAAGCTGGCGGTTTCCTATGACGGCGTCAATCCGGCCCTGCTGCTGCACGGTTCTCCCCCCGCTTATGAGTTTCAAGGCGTGCGGGGGGCTATGCCTTTTGAGTGCCGGATTCTGGACGGCAACCGGATTTATTTGAACAACGACAATACCGCCAACCAGGTGGTGCTGGCCGCGGGATGGCGGGAGTAGGGCGGATACCAGGTTTCAGGAATCAGGTTTCAGGTTTCAGGTTTCCGGGATTAGGTTTCAGGGATTAGGTGGGGTTATACTTGATGCCCTTTCAAATGCAACAAATACAATTTGTAACTTATTGGTATTCCAGGTTTTACTAACCGAAAACCGAAAACCGAAAACCGAAAACGGTATTAATTACAGGGTGGGCGCGGTCCACCATTCTTTAAAATTGCAAGCAGGCATCCTGAAGGAGAGGAAAAATGCTGGAGGGCAAAAAAACATACTTTACCGCGCTGCTGCTGGCCCTGGCCACCTTTGCCCGGGCCATGGGATGGCTGGAGCAGGACCAGTATGAAATCTTCCTGGGGCTCATGGGTTCCATGGGGCTGGCGGCCTTGCGGTCCGCGCTGACCAAGGGAGAGTGAGCAGCGGGCGGTGAGCAGTAAACTGAAATGACATCGAAGATCGAAGAGAAAAAACAGAAAACAGAAAACGGAAAACAGAAAACTCAAAATGGCTTACCAGGACCTGGGGGAACATGCCGGCGCGCTGATCACCCTGCTGGGGGTGTTCGGCGGGGCGTGCGCCTTTTTGCTCTGGCGCATGCTGGCCCGGATGGAAAGGAAGATCGAAGACCTGTCCCAGCACTTTTGCTGGTGCCGGGAAGAACTGGCGGAGCGCTTTGTCACCCGCCACGAACATGAAGCCGACCGCCAGGACCTGTGGGAGGCGGTCAACCATCATGACCACGACCTGCGGGGGCGGGTGGTGAGGTGAAGGCGGTTTTCGGTTTTCTGTAAAAAAGAACTGTGCTTAACTCTGCCCTCAGCCTTGCCTTGACAATCCCCCTCCCGGAACGTACTATGAACGGCAAATTCCGAAGGGGATCGATTCGATTATGGGGATTGTAGCCCTGCGCCACTTTCTGGAGGCCGTCGCCTATGTCCTGGACGTGGGCTTGCACATTTATATGTGGATCATAATCGCCCGGGCCTTGCTCTCCTGGGTCAGCCCCGACCCCTACAACCCCATCGTGCGTTTCCTGTATAACATTACGGAGCCGGTTTTGGGCTGGCTCAGGCGGCGGATCCCCCTGGTCTTTGGAGGTCTTGACCTTACTCCGATAATAGTGCTCCTGGCCATCGTCTTTCTGCGCAGCTTCCTGGTGGCCACCCTGCACGACTGGGCCCGCATGGTGGGCTGACCCCCCTCCACATGTCCTCTTATTTCCTGCCCACCTGCCAGGGGTATCGTCTGTTGCTCCTGGTGACGCCGGGGGCCCGGCGCACAGAGGTGGCCGGCCAACATGGGGACCGCCTCAAGATTCGGGTGGCGGCCGCGCCGGAAAAAGGCGCGGCCAACCAGGAGCTGCTGGCCTTCCTGGCGGCGCGGCTCCAGGTGCCCAAGAGCGCTCTGCGTCTGGCCTCCGGGGCCCAAAGCCGGGCCAAGGTGGTGGAAATTGCGGGACTGGAACCAGAGCTGCGCCAGCGGTTGGAGAAGCTGTTGGAAACGCCTTAAGCTTTCAGCTTTCAGCTTTGATGGATTCGTAAATAGTCCAATAGACCGGCATCGGCAACCAAACCATCTGGTTCCCAAGCTGAGCTTGGGAACCCAGATAGATGCAAAGCTTAGCTTTGCTAATTAATCCAGCATATTAGCTGTCCCATTTTGATGAGCCGTTTATTCCCCAAGCTCAGCTTGGGAACGAGATTTGACTTTTTACGATGTCATCAGCTTTTAACTTTATCGCCCAGGTTCACCCCCCCTAATTTACCTTATCATCCCAAAGCATCCCGCCCTCGGTTTTATAAAGCTGAAATCTGAAGCTGACCGCTCCCATCCTTGACAACCCCCGGCAGGATGACCACTATAAATCAAACAAATGGGGGGATAGGCAATTTAGGGAATATCGGGGAGCCGGGTCGGAATGGAAGACTATTACGAGACCCTTGGAGTTTCCCGGAACGCCACGCTGGAAGAAGTCAAGACCTCTTACCGCCGCCTGGCCTTGCGCTACCACCCGGACCGGAATCCTGGGGACCGCATCGCGGAAGAGCAGTTCAAGCGGATATCCGAGGCTTACCAGGTCCTTTCCGACACCGAGAAGCGGCAAATCTACGATTTGTACGGCCACGCCGGGCTGATGGGTATGGAAGAGAGCGGCTTCAGCGGCTTTGACGACCTCTTCGGCAGTTTCGGGGAAATGTTCGAAGACTTTTTTGCCTTCGGACGCTCCCGCCGTCCCCGCCCCCAAGCCGGGGCCGACCTGACCCACCGGATAAATCTCACCCTGGATGAGGTGGCCGCGGGCAAAGATGTGGCCCTGGAGGTGGAGCGCCGGGTTCATTGCCGGCCTTGCGGCGGCAATGGCCTGGAGCCGGGCACCCGGAAGGCGACCTGCCCCCGCTGCAGCGGCAAGGGCCAGGTGGCTCAGAACAAGGGCCTGCTGCGCATCTTCACCACCTGCCCCCAATGCGGGGGCGCCGGCGCCCTGGTAACTTCCCCCTGCAAGCAGTGCCACGGGAAAGGCGTCGTCAAGGAAAAAAAACAGGTGCAGGTGCGCATCCCGCCGGGAGTGGACGAAGGCGCCCGCCTCCGTCTGCGGGGTAAAGGGGAGGCCGGCGCCCTGGGCGGCCCCCCCGGCGATTTATACATCGAAGTGCGGATTTCGCCCCATTCCCTGTTCCACCGGCAGGGTAGAGACTTGCAATATGCCGCGCACCTGTCCTTTGTGGAAGCGGCCCTGGGCCGGGAAATCCAGATTCCCACCCTGCACTCCCACGCCAACCTGAAAATCCCTTCGGGCACCCAGCCCGGGGCGAAGTTCCGCATCCCCGGAGAAGGTCTCCCCGGCATCAAGGGCAACTCCCGGGGCGACCTGGTGGTGGAAGTCCACCTCCAAACCCCCACCCAACTTACTCCCCGGCAGGAAAAACTGCTGCGGGAATTCCTGGAACAAGAAAAGAAGTAGGGGCGCCCCGGCGGGGCGCCCTTTGGGACTGCTGCAGGAGTAATTTTGAGGGGAGGGGGTAAGGGCCTTATACCAAGTTGCCATCAAACAGGTAGGAGCGGAGTCACCCCGCCCGAAGGAATGCCGCAGCGCCAATCACGGGCGGGTAAACCCCGCCCCTACGGAACTTCCATTAAATGTTATATGTTTGACGGCAACTTGGTATTAGCCCTTAGCCCCCTCCCCCAAATTATAATCCATAGCCCCCTGGCCCTCCCCCACATCAAACATCCCCACACTCTCACCCGAATTTCAGCTCCGCCTTCTCCAGGGCCCGGATGCGGTCCCGGAGGGCCGCGGCGCGTTCGAATTCCAGTTTCTTGGCGGCGCGCTGCATTTCTTTTTTCAGGCGGGGCAGGAGTTTTTCCGGGTCTTCGGTGAGATAGGGGAGGGGTTCTTCCGCGGCGGCGGGGATGGTGACGTAGTCCGCTTCATAGACCGAGGAGAGGACGTCTTTGATGCGGCTCTGGATGGTCTCCGGGGTGATGCCGTGCTCCCGGTTGTAGTCCTCCTGGAGTTGGCGGCGGCGGTGGGTCTCGACCACCGCGGCCTCCATGGAGGGAGTGAGGTGGTCGGCGTAAAACAGCACCTCGCCCCGGACGTTGCGGGCGGCCCGGCCGCAGGTCTGGATGAGGGACCGGGCGGAGCGCAGGAACCCTTCCTTGTCCGCGTCCAGGATGGCCACCAGGGAGACCTCGGGCAGATCCAGGCCCTCCCGGAGGAGGTTGATGCCGACGAGCACGTCGAAGACGCCCAGGCGCAGGTCCCGGATGATTTCCATGCGCTCCAGGGTGGTGATGTCGGAGTGGAGGTAGCGCACTTTGAGGCCCAGGTCCTGGTAGTACTCGGTGAGATCCTCGGCCATGCGCTTGGTGAGGGTGGTCACCAGGACCCGCTCGCCCCGGCTCACCCGCTTCCGGATTTCTCCCAGAAGGTCGTCCACCTGGTTGGCCGCAGGTTTGACGGTGATTTGGGGGTCCATCAGGCCCGTGGGACGGACGATCTGCTCCACCACGCGGGCATGGGCTTTTTCCAGTTCATAGGGGCCGGGGGTGGCGGAGACATAGATGACCTGGCGCACCCGGGCCTGGAACTCCTCAAAACTCAGGGGGCGGTTGTCCAGGGCCGAAGGCAGGCGGAACCCATAGTCCACCAGGGTCTGCTTCCGGGACCGGTCCCCCCGGTACATGCCCTGAAGCTGGGGGATGGAGATGTGGCTTTCGTCAATAACCATTAGGGATTCCCGGGGCAGGTAATCCAGCAGGGTAGGTGGAGGCTCCCCCGGGGCCCGGCCGGTGAGGTGGCGGGAATAGTTCTCGATGCCGTGGCAATAGCCCAGTTCCCGGAGCATTTCCAAATCAAAGCGGGTGCGCTCCTCGAGGCGCTGGGCTTCCAGCAATTTTCCCTGGTCCCGGAACCAGGCGGCCCGCTCCGCCAGTTCCTGGGCAATGGCGTCCAGGGCCTGCACCCGCCGCCAGTCGAAAGTGACATAGTGGGAGGCGGGATAGACGGTGACCTTCTTGAGGGTGCGCAGGGTCGTCCCCCTTAAGGGGTCGATCTCCCGGATGGCCTCCACCGCGTCCCCCCAAAACTCCACCCGGATGGCCTTAGCCTCCTCATAGGCTGGGAAAATTTCCACCCGGTCCCCCCGCACCCGGAAGGTCCCGCGATGAAAATCAATGTCGTTGCGCTCGTACAGGATGTCCACCAGCTTGCGCAAGACCTCCCGGCGGTCCTTCTCCACGCCTTCCTCCAGGTAGAGGAGCATGCCGTGGTAGGCCTCCGGGGAGCCCAGGCCGTAAATGCAGGACACCGAGGCCACGATGATCACGTCCTGGCGCTCCAGCAGCGACCGGGTGGCGGAGTGGCGCATGCGGTCAATGGCCTCGTTGATG
This sequence comes from Deltaproteobacteria bacterium, assembly GCA_016874945.1. Taxonomy (GTDB): domain Bacteria; phylum Desulfobacterota; class Desulfobaccia; order Desulfobaccales; family 0-14-0-80-60-11; genus VGSO01. Next base: position 583 of record VGSO01000004.1, on the reverse strand, counting down.
GCCGAGTCTTTTTCGATGTACAAATCCGCCTGGGGGACGTAGGCCTCGGGCTGGTAATAGTCGTAGTAGGAGACGAAATACTCCACCGCGTGGTCCGGGAAGAACTCCTGGAACTCGCCGTAGAGCTGGGCCGCCAGGGTCTTGTTGGGGGCCAGCACCAGGGTGGGACGGTTTATCCGGGCGATGACGTTGGCAATGGTGAAGGTCTTGCCGGAGCCGGTGACCCCCAGGAGCACCTGATGGGGATACCCGGCCTGGACCCCGGCCGCCAATTTTTTGATGGCCTGGGGCTGGTCGCCCCTGGGGGTGAAGGAGGTGGTGAGATGAAAACGGTCGGGCATAGTAATTTGGGAGAGGAGGCCAGGGGCCGAGGGCCCCTGCCCCCTCTCCCCAACCCTCTCCCCCAACCCCTTAAGTTGTTTCTTGGCCCGGAAGTGGGGCCGCGGCCTCCCTCTCATACCAAGTTGCCGTCAAAGAGGTAATTTTTGTTTGTCATTCTGAACGGAGCGAAGCGGAGTGAAGAATCTAGATTCTTCGCTGCGCTCAGAATGACATTTTTACTCGTTTGATCGCAACTTGGTAT
>VGSO01000003.1 GCA_016874945.1 Deltaproteobacteria bacterium | reverse complement strand
AAGGCGGGCGTGATAAATCACGCCCAACTGTTGCCTTTCGACTGCGACTTGGTATTATACTTTTTCCCTTTCAAATGCAACAAATACAATTTGTAACTTATTGGTATTCCAGGTTTTATACCGTTTTCGGTTTTCGGTCTTCGGTTTTCGGTTAAAATAAATAAGATTTATCAATAAGTTACAGGTTGAGTTTGTTGCACCTGAAAGCGGACACGGTATTACTAACCGAAAACCGAAAACGGTACTATTGGCACAGACTTCCAGCCCGTGGTTAAACTTCCCGAATCCACCATGTTGCCCACAGGCCAGAGGCTGTGCCATTACTATTTTTTGATGTTGGTATTTCCTTCGAAAAAGCGGCTATTCGCTTTTCGGAGTTAAGGCAATACTCGAAAATACTATAGGTGCTGGCGCAACCGGCGCCAACACCTATAATATTATTCTTGGTGATTCTTTTGTGCCTGGTGTCTTATACCAAGTTGCGCTCAAACGAGTAGAATTGTCATTCTGAGCGCAGCGAAGAATCTAGATTCTTCACTCCGCTTCGCTCCGTTCAGAATGACAAACTCAAAATTACCTCTTTGAGCGCAACTCGGTCTTAGTGGTGAGAAAGTTTACCCGCAGGTAGTCCCGCAGTCGGTGTTGGGAGCGCAACCGCACCCACAGCTCGCCTGGGTGGGGGTGTCGGTGATGCCCACCACCCTGAGTTTGAACGTCAAGGTCTTCCCGGCCAGGGGGTGGTTGAAATCCACCTCGAATTTGTCCGTGTCCATGGACACCACGCGGCCATGCACCGGACCTTGAGGGCTGTTGAACCCCAGCACCTGGCCCACCTGGATCTTGTTCCCTTGGAGCACTTGCGCGGGAAATTCCCGGATGGCCTCCGGGTGGGGCTCGCCGTAGGCCTGGTCCGGGGGCAGGATGATCTCTTTTTCTTCCTCCAGGGCCATGCCCAGGACCGCGTCATTGAACCCGGGGATGACGCTGCCGCTGTTTACCTTGAACTCCAGGGGGCCCCGGCCTTCGCTGGAGTCAAACACTGATTTATCCTCCAGGGTGCCCGTATAGTGCACCTGGACGTAAACTCCGTCTTTTACCATTATATCGGTCATAATTTCTCCTGCAGGCGCCGGGGCTGCAACCCCGGCGGGACTGCACTAAAGTTTCACCACGTCGTGGGCCTGGGGGCCTTTGCGGCCTTCAACGACTTCAAATTCCACTTCCTGGTCTTCCTTCAGGGTGCGGAAGCCTTCACCCTGAATGCTGCTGTGATGAACGAACACATCCGGCCCATCCTCTTGGGAAATAAACCCATACCCCTTGGAATCGTTGAACCACTTGACCCGCCCTCTTGCTCGCATTACACCAATCCTCCTCGAATTTCTCCCTTCCTGGGGAAAGGCCCCCGGGCCCGGAATAAAAAAATCAGGGGAGCGGGCCGTACCCCATTCCCCTGACTGATTAAATTCCCTTGGGTTAGCGGGCCTTACCTGGATAAATTTTAATATCATTACCAGCACCTGTCAAACAATAAAATTAAGTCCTGGGGGCTGGGGATTAAAAAACCATCAAATTTAGCCGGTTACCCATTACTGATAAAAACTGTCACTCCGGGCTCCCAGGGAGAACCAGTATTTCAGGGTTAAGGACTTTTGCCGGGAGGCCTTCCTACGATCCCGGGCCGGGTTTTTCCAACGGAGATGGTCCGGGTTAATCGGCATGGGAATCCAGGCGCAGGCTGTGCCGGGTGGGAAGCGCCGGTGGGAAAGCCCTCCAACTAGCAAGGCCGGCTCATCCTCCCATGCCGGCCATGGCCGGGAAGGTGCATCTACGCAAAGGGATTCTCCAGTCCCTGTTTTTTGATTGGATGGCCTCTTCAAAAACATGAAACAACCATGGATCGGCGGCGCCCCGGCGTAATGGGCCCTTAATGTCCAGCTCCAGCAGGCCGGCCAGGCACGGCCGCAATTGCCCGGCGGCCGTAAGGCGGAGGCGGTTGCAGGTGCGGCAATGATGCTCGCTTATGGGACTGATAAACCCCAGCTCTCCTTTGAACCCCGGCAACCGGAAGACCTGGGCCGGACCGGCGGAGGCCTGCCGGGGCGCCGGACGGGGAAACCCCAGAACCGCAAGGCGCCGGCGCACCTCCGACAAGGGGAGAAAATGGCGATCCCACCATCCCCTGGAAACACTGGGCATAAGTTCTATGAACCGTATCTGAAGGGGATAGTCCCGGGCTAAGAGCGCCAAATCCACCAGTTCATCATCATTGATGCCCTGGAGCGCCACGCAGTTAATTTTCAAGGGCTGAAAACCCAAGGACAGGGCCGATTCCAGGCCGGCCATAACTTCTCGCCATTTATTCCTGCCGGTGATCTTCCGGTAACGCTCTGGCCGCAAGGTGTCGAGACTGAGGTTGAGGTGGCGTAAGCCCGTTTCATAAAGAGCCGGCGCCAGTTCCAGCAGCATTATGCCGTTGGTGGTCAGGCAGACTTCCTCAATCCCGGGCACTTGATTAAGACTATGTAAGAAACCTAGCACGCCGCGGCGCGCCAGCGGCTCGCCGCCGGTGACCCTGATTTTGCGAATGCCCGCTTCGGCCGCTACCGCGGCTAACCGCAACAATTCCTCGTACCGCAGGATTTCCGTGGATGGCAACTTTTTCCACTCCTGCCAATAAGTGCAGTAGACACAGCGAAGGTTGCAGCGGTCCGTGATGGACATCCGCAAGTAGTTGATTCTCCGGAGCCCTCCCTCTTCTTCCATGACTTAACCGCCCTTACCAAAGGAACAATCGGGATGCCTGCATTCCGGGCAGTCCCGGCAGAGGCCGCCGTGCCCCAAGAGAGCCAGCTCTTTTTTGCCGAGGCGTTCCCCTGCCAAAATCCGGGGCAGCACCAGGTCCAGCACCGTCACCGGGTGATGGAGGGCGCAGGCCGGGACTCCCAAAATAACCGCCGGGCCCATGTAAGCCACCAGAAACATGGCGCCGGGGAGCACCGCGGTGCCGTAATGCACCTCCGCGGCTCCGGCCAGGCGGATGCCGTGGCGGGTGACGTCGTCGGGATCGACGCTCATGCCGCCAGTGAGCATCAGCAAGTCGCAGCCCTGGTCCAGACGGCTCCGGATGGTGCGGGCGATGGCCAGGGCGTCGTCCGGGAGAAAGTCCACCGCCGCCACCTCAGACCCCAGGGCCGTCACTTTCCGGGTAAGAATGGGGACAAACCGGTCCTGGATCAAGCCATGATAGACTTCATTGCCGGTAATGATCAGGCCGGCCCGGGCCGGCCGCAAAGGAGTCACCGACACCACCGCGCCGTTTTGCCGGGCTATGGCCGCGGCCCGGTCGATGGCGGCCCGCTTCATGATGAGGGGAATGGCCCGGGTGGCCGCCACTTTCTCGCCCTGGCGCACCCGGGTGTGGTTGTGCAGGGTGGCGCCCATGACCTCATCCACCAGGTTGAACGCAGCCAGAGACGGCACATCCACCTTGAGGAGGCCGTCGTAAGCGGCATACAGGTCGATCTTGCCTTCCCGGGGGTTGTTTTCCCACACCACCCCGTCTCCGGCTAAGGCCCCGGCCAGGATGGCGGCGGCTTCGTTTTCGTGGATTTCGTCATCTTCCAGGTCAATCACATACAGGTGATTTTTCCCCAGGCGCTGAAGGCGGCAGACGTCGTCCTCGCAGACTTTGTGCCCCTTGTGGAAGGCTGGACCTTTGAACTCCCCCGGCCGGATTTCCGTGATATCATGCGCCAGCTCCAGCCCCACCGCCTCTTCCAGTTTAACGGTTTTAATCATCTCGCGTCCCCGTATGTCAACCCACCCGAGGCATGGCCTCATGCAGGTCTAAGTCAATGGGCCGGCCGGGGTTGACGGCCGGGCCGGGGGCCCAGTTCATCTCCGGCCAGGCGATCTCCCGGGCCAAGGTGAAATAGGCCCCCCAGGCGCACGGGCGGCAGTAAACGGCGCCGTTTTGCTTTACTTCCCGGTTATCCCGCACCACCTGCCCACACTTCCCGCAGACGGCTTTCCGCCGGGTGGGGCCGGGCAGGTCATACTCTGAAAGATCAACTTTCACCTCCTGGACCCGGAACATGACGCTGTCCGGCATGACCTTGTATGCCAGCAGTTGCCGGCGGTAATGGTCCGGCTCCGCCGGAGCGTACAGGTCGGCCAGATCCCGGGACTCTTCGGTGGAAATGACCCGGAAGGCCTGGTCCGTGGCCAGGTTGACGAAAGTGGCGGCCATGATGCCGTAGTCCACGAACTTCAAGGACCGCCGCCCCAGTTTGACCCCGGAGGTGTGGGCCACCGCGTCGCCGGTGCAGCGGTCCATTTCCACGAAGACGATGAGCTTTTTGAGCTGGGGAAGGGTGGGGGGCGCCTCAAATCCCAGGAGACGCAGGCCCAGGAGGGCCAGGCGCACCCCCACCACCTGCCCCGGGCAGAGGTGCCCGTGGGCGGCGACGGATTCCGCCAAAAGTTCGTCAAAGGATTTCATGGCTTTGAGTTTCCTGTAGGGTGCGTCTCACGCACCATTTTTAACACCATTTGGCGCGTAAGACGCGCCCTACACTTTCACCAGCTTCACCTGGGTCTGGTAGAACACGGCGCTGCCGCCCACCAGGTCCACCAAGCCGGTGTTTTTCAACACCGGGTCCACCCGCATGGCGGCATTGGCATGGACGCCGGCGCCCCGGCGGGAATCGCCGGGGACGGTCACCCCGTCGACGACGACCCTTGCCGCTCCATAGGCCCAATGGCCGTGGCCCAGGGAGAAGGTCGTCACTCCCGGCCGCAGGCCCTCCACAATCTGCACTTTGCCGATCATGGGCTTCTTGCGGCCCGGGGCCAGATCCCAGACGCCTTCTTCATTTGTTGGAGAAATCACCTTCACCCGGTCGCCGTTGGAAAGCTTGAGCCGCCGGGCATCCGCCGAGGAGATTTCAATGAAATTCTCCGGGTAGAGCGCCTGGAGCCAGTAGTTGCCGGAAGTTCGAGATTTGCATTGGGCGATATGGCGATGGGTGATGAGGGTAAGGTCGAACCCCTTAGCCTCATCATCCAGCTTGCGGCCCAGGACATCCGCGGGGCTATCCATAAAGTGGGCGTGGCCCACGTAAGGCTTGCCGGTCATGGCGTTCTTGGTGGTGACCAGCTTGTCGAAATAGAGGCCCACCAGCTTGCCATACTTGTTGGCCAATTGCCCGTCTTTGTAAGCCTTTTGATACTCCTGGAAGCGGCCGCCGCGGTTCATGACATACATCGCCAGGGGCCACCAATCCGGCCCCACCACCGCCTGCCAGCGCTTGAGATCAAAGATGGTGGGCGGCAGATGGCGCCGGGCTTTTTCGAAAATCTGGATTTCCTCGGCGCTGGCCGCCGGCGCCTTTTCCGAGCCGTCGGGCTTGTCGCCGAACGCGATATTGGCCACCATGCGCAGGTACAGGTCCTCGTCCCGCTTCAAGTGGAGGCCGGGCCCGAAGGCGTTTTCGCCAAAGCCGGGCAGCTTCAGCTTTTCAGCCAGCCCCAGGACCATGGACTCCAGGGACAGGGGCATCTTTTCGCCATAGACCGTAACCGTGTCCGTCAGGGGCGGCGCGGCCGGCTGCCGGAAAGGCGCCACCTTGGGGGTCACCGAGGGGTGGGAGCCGGAAAATTCCCAGCGCTCCAGGAAGGTCAGGTCCGGGAAGATGTAGTCCGCGTACATGGTGGTTTCGCCGATGACGATGTCCGAGGCGAAAATGAGGGGGATTTTTTTGGGGTCCGACAAGATCTTGATGAGTTCGTGCCCCGCGGGCAGAGCGTACACCGGCGACGCCATGTAAAGCATCATGGCCTTGATGGGATAGGGGTAGGCGTCCCCCATGCTGGGAATGACTTCCTGATAAATGTCGCTGGCAAAGGGGTACCAGGGCCGCTTGGCCGGAAAGCCCTTGAAAATGGTGCTCTTGTCGTACGCCTTTTCGTGGCGGATGATGGACACCCCCCAGGTCTTGAGCTTGCCGCTCTGCTTGCCGAGATTGAAGGGCTTGTTGCTCCCTTCCTTCTCCCCCATGATGTCAAAGGTGGTGGCCTTGGCCAGACCGCCCATCCAGTCATGGTTGCCGATGAGGACGTTGAGGGTCATGTAAGCGAGGACATTGTAAAACCCGGAGGTGTGCTGGGAGACGCCCCGGTGAATATCGGCCACGGCCCGCTTGCCGTGGCTGGTAAACTCCCGGGCCAGCTCCGCCAGATCGTCCGGGTCCACCCCGGCTATCTTGGCCCATTCGGCCAGCTTCTTGGAGGTGACGGTCTCCTTCAAAATCTGGAACACGCTCTTGACCCGGATGCCTTGGACCTCGGCGTCCACCAGGAGGTCGCCCTCCGCCGCCTCGGTGTCGCTGTTGGGGTCGAAGGTTTTGGGCTGGCCGCCGCTTAGGACCACAAAAGGGTCAAACTCCCAGTCGCCGCCTTCCTTCTGGGCGCGCTTTTCCTTGGGCAGACCCAGGTCGGAGCCCCGCAGGAAAGTCCCGGGGGCGCCGTCTTCTTTAATCTTCACCAGCCAGGCGGTTTGAGTCCAGGTGGGCTCGTTGTCCGCCTTGGCCGCGGCCTTGTTGGCGTTGGCCAGATACCGGGCGTCGTAGCGCTTATTTTCCATGATCCAGTGCATCATGCCAAAGGCCACCGCGGCCACGCCGTTAGGCCTCACCGGCAGCCACTTCCAGGCCCGGGCCGCGGTTTTGGAGCAACGGGGGTCCACCACCGCGATCTTCAGGCGGCCGTCGATGAGACCCTGGGTTAGCTTCTGACCCCGGAGGGGAGGTCCGTAGTTGCCTTCGTAGGGGCTGGCGCCCACAAACATAATGAACTCGCAATTGCCGGTGTCCGCCTGCCAGTAGAACTTGCTGCCCCCGGTCCACTTGCCCTCCGTGAACTGGTCGCTCATGGCCTTGCAAGTGAAGTAGAGGGACCCCTGGCAGACAGTGGTGTGGCCGTGGGCGTTGACCGACCCCATGGCGCCCACCAAACGCTTCAAGAGATCGCCCCGGCCGGCTTTGAGGCGGCCCCAGTTGAGACAGAACTGGTTGTTTTTGGGGCCCAGGTCCGGGTGCTCCGGGTCGATGAGGTGTTTGAGATGGGCCGCGTGTTTTTTCTTGAAGTCGTCCAGGGCCATCTTTTTGGCGGCCACCTGGTCCGAATCTTCCGCCAGTTCCTTGGCGAGCTTGGGATCCCGCAAGGTCAGGATATCCTTGAGCCCCTCCACCGGGCCTTCGCCGAAGAGGTTGCCGCCGTTGACCATTTCGTTAAGGGCTTGTTCGAAGGGAATGGTCTGCCATTTGTTTTCCCCCCGCTTCCCGGCCCGTTTCAGCACCTTGACGAGGCGATAGGGGTCGTAAAGGGCCTGAATGCCGGCCTGCCCCTTGGGACAGATGGCCCCCTCGATGGTGGCCGCTTCCGTGATGGGGGTTTTGTAAGGGATGTGGGGCGTCAAAGTCCAGGGGCTGTAAGGGTTGCCGTCGATCTTGGCCACCAGCCCGTCCACCAGTTTTACTTTGATGCCGCAGTTGGTGTTGCACTGCTGGCAGACGGAATAAATCTGGTTCTCCGGCAGATGGTGGACATAGGCGTCCCCGATGGGCAGGTCCAGGGTGGACCAATCAACCCCGCCCCCGGCGGCCTGGGCGAACCGCGCCAGGTAGTGGCCGGCAAGCAGAGAGCCGCCCAGGAAAGCCGTGCATTTGAGGAAGTACCGCCGGTCCATGCGGGCGTCGACAATCTCCCGAAATTCATCGATGGCGTTGGACTTTTTATTAGACATGCTCTTCTTCTCCTCTCCCAGCTTGGATAACCGGCAGCCAGCGGGCGCCCAGCAAGAAGGCCAGCAAGCCCAGGGAAATCACCCAGAGGCTCACCAGCCATTCCGTCAGGTTGGGGACATACGCGGTGCGCAAACGGTCATGGAAGTATGACGCATCCAGACCTTCCAGCTTGTAGACCGCCTGATCGGGGATAACAAAATTCAAGCGGAAGGCGATGAAGGTGAAAACGATGAGAAAACAGGCCCAGGCCAACAGGCGGGAGTTGTAAGGGTAAAAGATCATGAGGTACAGAGGCAAAAGACTGCCCACGGCTATGTGGACGATCCAGAAGTTCCACCAGTAAGGCCCGTAGAGGACCAAATCCAGGGCAGCGACGATATAGACCACGTCCCACTGGTAACTGATAAAGAAATGGAGGAATTCCAAAATCAGCATGACCACGAGAAGAAAGCGGATGGTGAGGCCCAGGAGGTGAATGACGTTATCATCCCGCTTGAACATAAACGTCAGGAGCACAATCAGGGCGCCGCCGGAGACCAGGGCGCTGATGATGAACAGCAGGGGGGTGAGAGTGCTGTTCCAGATGGGCCGGTTCAATAACACCGCGAACACCGCACCGTTGGACCCGTAGAAAAACAGGCCCACGGGGATGCTGAGAAGGGAGAGGAGGCGCACCCGCCGCTGATCCTGCTGCCGATCCTCTTCCGTATAGGCGGTGCGCCCCAGGGCTAGGGATTGGTAAATTTTCCTATTTTTAATCCCGGGGTCCTGGGACCAGTGGATGATTTCTTCCCGCAGCAGATAATAGGTTTCCAATATATAGATGATCAGCATGGCCATGGTGAAGACCACCATCCAGAAGATCATGGACTTGAAGCCCGGCGTGATAAGAAGCCGATACATGCGCACTGGATGGCCCAGGTCCAGGGTGATGATGATTATCTCACAGATAATGACCACCACTACGGTGAAGGCCGCCAAGGGGCCGATGCCGTAAAAGACTTTGATCCGGAACACATAGGTCAGAATGGTGATGAGAAACGCCCCGGCCGTCAATCCCAGAAAGAAAGTGTAGAGGGATACCCAGAGTCCCCAGGGAATGTACGAGCCCAGGGCCAGGGTGGATTTCCCATGGATAAAGAAATTGATAAGGCCTCCGGTGCCGATGAGCAGGCCCAGGATACTGATCCCCAAGAGGGTTCTGAATAATTTCTCGTTCATGTGCGGCTCCCTTCTCCTTTAAACAGGTTGTTCTTCGCCCTTTCCGGCCTGGATCACCGGCAGCCAGCGGGTGCCCAGCAAAAAAGTCAGCAGTCCCAAAGAAATCACCCAGACGCTCACCAGCCATTCGTTCAGATTGGGTACGTATTCAGGCCGTAAGCGCTGGTGATAGAAAGTATTCTGCAGCCCTTCCAGCTTGTACACGGCCATGTCCGGGATCAAGTAGTTCAATCGCACTGAAAGAAAGGTGACCATGATAATAAAACAGGCGACAGCCACCATCTTGGAGTTTTCCGGATACCTTATGAGGAGGTAGGCCGGGATCAAGCTGCCGATCAAAAAGTGGACAATCCAGAAAGCCCACCAGTAAGGGCCGATGGTTATGAGGTCCAGGCTGGTGACGATCCCCGTGATTTTGGACTGATAGCCCACGAAGAGTTGCAAGCCCTCCAGGAAAAGAAAAGAAAGCAGGGTGAGGAGAATTACTCGTCCCAGGGGTTGGATCAGCTCATCGCTGGGTTGATAGAGGTAGGCAAGGAAAGTAATTAAGGCCCCGCCGGAGAGCATTGCCGCCACGATGAAAATAAGCGGCAGCATGGCGCTGTTCCAGATGGGCCGGTTGTGCAAAATGGCGAAAATCGCGCCGTGGGCCCCGAAGAAGATGAGGCCGATGGGCAGGCTGATATAGGAAAGAAAGCGGGAACGGCGGCTATCCCGCTGCCGCTCTTGGTCTGTGTAAGCCGTCTTGCCCAAGGCCAGGAAGCGGTAGATTTTGTGTCCCGGCCGGGTCTCGTCATTGCCCCAGGCAACCAGTTGCTCTCTGAGTAGAAAGTAGAGCCAGGGCACATAAATAATCCACATGGAGGTGATGAAGACCACCAGCCAGAAGAGCATGGAGCCGATGTTGGGGCTGAGGAGAAAGCGGTAAACCCGCCACGGATGGCCCAGGTCCAGGCTGATGATAATAACCTCGCACATGAGGGTCACCAGCACCGTGAAGACCGCCAGGGGCCCCAAATCGGCCAGCAGTTTGATCCTGAAGACATAGGTGAGAACGGTTATAAGGAAAGCTCCGGCGGTCAGCCCCAGAAAGAAGAGGTCAAAGGCCACCCATAGACCCCAAGGCACAAAGGAGCCGTAGTTCATGGCCAAGTGCCCGTGGGCCAGACGCTGGTACATGCCCCAACTGCCCACCACCAAACCAATGATCGTCAAAATGATCAGGTTCTTTTCCCATTTCTTCGTTATCATCGCACCCGCCCCCGCTACTTCAAGTAATACACCGAGGGACGCGTCCCCAGTTCCTCCTTGAGGACGAATACCCGGGGTGAGCCGATCGTCTCGTACACCAGGCTGTTTGGGTCAGTGCGGTCTCCAAAAATGGTGGCCCGGCCCACGCATGAAGTGGTGCAGGCCGGCAGCATGCCCACCTTGAGGCGATGCAGACAGAAATGGCATTTGCGGGCATTGCCCACGGGCGAGTCGTGGTCCCGGTCCGGCCATTTCCTGCCGTACTCTGCCGCGGGGTGAGCTTCATAACCATTGGCCGCGGCTTTCTGGCCATAGAGTTTGCCCGGCAGCTCCGCGGTCTCCGCCGTGTACCACTCGCCAAAATCGGAAGTGCGGGCCGCATAGGGGCAGGCCACCAGGCAGTAGCGGCAGCCGATGCACCGGTTGTAATCCACGATCACCACCCCTTGTTCGGTTTGCCAGGTGGCCGTCACCGGACAGGCCTTGGTACAGGGGGGGTTCTGGCAGTGCAGGCAAGGCCGGGGAACAAAACGCCGCCCCACATAGGGGTAGCGCCCGGTCTCCTCCTCCAGCACCACTCGATAAACTACCCCAGGGGGCAGTTTATTCTCCGCGACGCAGCCAATGGTGCAGGCGTGACAGCCGATACACTTGGCGATGTCGATGACCATGCCCCACTTGAGGTCCTTGGGGTTTTTCTGCAAGGCCCGCTTGAGGTCCCGCTGCATTCGGACCAAGGGGTCTTCAACCGGTAAATCTCTGGCCATGGGTGACCTCCTTTTGTTGCGTGAAAAATCTTCTAACTGCTTTCATTGACCGGCGGGCCGTTCCTGTTGCCGAAATAGTTTTGGGCCTTGGTCCGCTTAACCGCCAGGCCTTGAGGTTTACTTTCTGTGCCGTCGCCCGGAAATGAAGCTGCCTGTGTTCACCCTACTGCCCCCCCCTTCCGGGTTGGAAATATTTTCACTGATGCTTTTTAGCCAGAAGCAGAGTTCCTCCGCATCCAGGGGCTGGACCAGGCAGGCCAGGAGGTGGGAGCCGATAACTTCCTCTAATCCAGGGTGATATGACAACTCGGAAATCCCCAGCAAATGAAGCCGGGGATGGATCTTTCTCAAGCCCCGGAGAAACTGGTGGTTTACCGGCACGGTATCCAGATCCAGGATCACGGCGACCTCCGCGTCCTTTTGCAGCTCTTGCTCCAGATCTTTAAGCGAGTGGACGAGGGTGGGGGCATAATTCAGTTCTTGCAGCAGCGAACAGACATCATGTCCAGGTCCTCTGCCGCCCGCCACCACCAACACCCCCGGTTTTTTCATGCACCTTCCCCGCCCAGAACTTTGGTAAGATATGAGCAAGATTGATGCCCGGCTCGCAAGTGCCTTTAAATACTTGTGAAATTTTTCGAGGAGAAGCAGGTGAGCTTAGTGGTTCTCACATAAGGGATGCAAAGATTTTGGGAGGTTGGGGAGGTAGCAATAATTTCAGATACTTTTCAGTTCCCGCCTGAAAGAGCCGGCCGACACGATTTATACACAATAGCTTATTTTCCAATAATATCAATTGAATAACCGTGTCGCAAAATAAGACGCGTTCATGGTGGTTGGACACAAGTTACTTTTGGGTGAGGCTCCTCAAACCCTTTTCGGCGCCTTTTTCAGTGAGTCGTAGGTTTGGAGATGTTATGTCTCCGGAGAATGGCGTACACGGTGCTGCGGCTGATCCCCAGGCGCTGGGCCGCCAGTTTTTTATTCCAGCCGCATTCTTCCAAAATATTAAGCAGTAGATTAAGCTCCTGGTCAGCCATACACAGGGGCAAGCTGGAGGTGGGATGACGGAGGGCGGAGGGCAAATCCCAGGCCTCCAATTGGCTGCCTTTGGCCAGGACAACGGCGTGTTCTATGGAGTTCTCCAGTTCCCTGACGTTGCCCGGCCAGGGATAATCCAGCAGGAGCCGCATGGCGCCGGAACTGATTTCCCTGAGGTTCTTGCCTTGCTCCGCGGCGAATCGCCGGAGAAAGTGGAGCGCCAGCAAAGGAATATCGTTTCTGCGGTCCCGTAGCGGCGGCAGGACAATAGGGATGACATTGAGGCGATAGAACAGGTCCTCCCTGAAATTCCTCTTCTCCACCTCCTGCATCAAGTCTTTATTGGTGGCCGCCAGGACGCGCACGTCCACGGTGAGGGTCTTTTCTCCCCCTACTCGTTCAAATTTGCGGGTTTGCAACACCCGCAAGAGTTTGATCTGGGCCGGCGGAGGAATTTCGCCGATCTCGTCCAGGAATACCGTACCGCCGTTGGCCTGCTCAAAACGCCCCGGCTTTTGCCGCGTGGCGCCGGTAAAGGCTCCTTTTTCGTGTCCGAAGAGTTCGCTTTCCAGCAAAGTGGCGGGGTAGGCCGAACAGTTGATCACCACTAAGGGCTTGGCCTGGCGAGGGCTTAAGTGGTGGATGGCCCGGGCCACCAGTTCCTTGCCGGCGCCGCTTTCCCCCTGAATCAAGACGGTGGCGTCGGAAGAGGCCACGTCTTCGATGAGCTTGTACACCACCTGCATCTTGGGGGCTTTGCCGATGATCTCGCCAAAGCCGGCCTGGGCCTCCACCCGCCCTTTGAGGCTGCCCATCTCTTCTTCATGCAAAATGGCCCTTCCCAAGGCCCCGGCGTTCTGCCTGAGGACCAGCCCCACCCACTGAATTTGCTCGGAGTTGCCGTGGAAACAGTCCGGGCAGGCGATAACGGCTGCACCGCGGATGTGATTGTCCGTAAAGGGGATGAGGGCCTGGTTCTCTGTAGTGAAAGAATCGGGGGCGATAACGGGAAGTTTTTGAGCCAGTTCCCGGGGGAGACTGCCGACGGTCAAGCCCTCCAGGGCGCCCCGGGCCGCTTTAACCACCGGAGGATCCCTGAATACGGCGACGCCTTCCCCCTCGGACAACACAAAGACCGTATCCTGGGCGCCATTCAGGACCAGCAAGGCAATGTGGGGGCAAAGGAGGGCCTCCCGGAGCTTTTTCAGCAAAAAGGCGCCCATCTCCTGCAGGGTGTAAAGAGCGCCCACCTCCTGCACGATCTGGCAAGCGGTCCGGGCCTGTCCGTAAGCCCGCTCCAGTTCCAGGGTCTGTTCTTCCAGACGACGGGTATACTCCTCCTGGCGGGACACCATCTGATTGAAGGAAGCCGCCAAAGTGGCGATCTCATCCTTTCCTTTCACTTCCACCCGGACATGGGGCTCTCCCCGGTCAATCTCCTGCGTTGCCGCCACCAAGGCCGCCAGGGGCCTGGTGATGCGCCGGACAAACAAAAGACCGCCCCATAACGCCAATACCAGCAGCCCCAGGGTTATTAAACCGATCTCCCCCCAAAGCTTGGCCAATTGACTGCGGTAGCGGCTTTCGGAAAATCCCAGCCGTAAAATTCCAGCCTTGCCTTCGAAGATAGGCCAGGCAGTATCCAGGTAATGGTTCCCCTTTTGCGAGACGACCCGTCGAAAGCCGGGCTGAACCGGGGACACCGGCAGGTTGGCCTCCAGTAAGTCGGCGGGCGCGCCCTGGTCAAAGGTATGGGCCAGAACCCGCCCATCTTTGAGGATGAACAGGTAGGCAAGGGCAGGGTGAATGCGGCTTTGTTGGTCCAGCATTTTCTGGAGCCCTACCAGGTCGTTGATGAGAATCCGGTCAGAGGCGTCCAGAGCGATGCCGTGGGCCAAGTTCTCCGACTGGCCCATCATTTCCTGGCGCAGGGCGCCGCTGTATCTCTGGGTGACGACGCCGGCGATGGCCAGGCCGGTGAGGATGACGATGGCCGAAATGGTGGCCAGGAGCTTGCTCTTAAGGCTGAGCAGCATGCGGCTGTTCCTTGAGGTCGGCCAGACGGCGGTGCATGGACCGGATGGGCTCATACCACTCTTCCTTTGGGGGCAGGAAGCGGTCAATCAGGAGCCCGGCCAGAATTTTTTTGCCTTCCGAGTCCTGGTGCATGGTTAAGAGGGTTTGCTCAAGCCGCTCCCGCTCTACCGCCGGCAGGCGCCGGGAAGCCACCAGGGGTGGGATGCCATAGGGTTCGGACTTCTTGATAATTCGGGTTTTGGAAGTGTATTCAGGGTTGGTGGCCTGATAATATTCCCATACCAGCCCATCCACGGCCGCGGCCGCCACCAGGCCCCGGGCCACCGCCAGGATAGAGTTGTCATGGCTATAAGTGTAAGTGATTTGGCTGAAAAAGATTTCGGGCCGCTGGTTCAGTTCCGCCAGCCAGAAGGTGGGGACGAGTTTCCCGGTGTTGGATTCGGGGTCGGTGAAGGCGAAGGAAAGGCCTTTTAGACTGGTCAGCCCCTGGAAGGCGCTGTTCTGGTTCACGATCAAATAAGACTGGTAGAAGGTGCTTCCCTGGACCTCCGGGGCGGCCAGGGGAACGAAGCCGTAACGGTCTTTGGCCAAGGCATAGGGGCCGGAACAGATAAAGGCCAGGTCGACCTCGCCTTTTCCCAGCAGCTCATTTATCTCCTCATAAGTCTTGCGCTGCACGAATTCCAGGTCTTTTCCCGACTTGCGAGCCGCATAGGCCAGGAGCTCCCGGTAGTGGATATAGGTCTCCCGGGGGGAGATCATGGCCGCCACCGCCCCCCGGAGGGCGTCCGTCTCGCGGGAGTGCTGGGCGGGCCGGGTCGCGGGCAAAGTCTTGGCAAAATCCACCGTGACCTGGTCTGAATCTCCGCTGCAGCCAGCAGCAACCATGGCCAGCAAGACCGCAAAACAGACTGCCGCGAAACCGCTGATCCGTATCGGCAATTGCCCTTGAGTGGCGTTCCTCTTGTCAGGCATAACGGGCATTCGGAATAGTTGACGTTTTGGACTCTCAATCAATGTCTTTAATATATATTAATCTGTCAGGAACAAATTCTCAAGCCTCATGGGACATTTTCTGGATCACCGGCCGCGGGATAGCTAGAGAAGGCCTCGGGCCAGCACCACCGAAGTGGGTCTTGGCGGTAAATTATTGAAAAAAAAGCACAGCCTTCGGGCTGTGCTCTGGGGAGAGAGGAGAGAATGGGGCGAGGGAGGTCGCGCCCTGATTATTTAAGACATAAAACCTATGGGGAGCCGTCCGGGGTGCTGGTCGCGGGAGCAAACCGGCCACCCCCGCCGCCCCGGGATCCCCGGGGCCCCCGGCCCTGAGGATTACCGCTCCATGCCGGCCCCTGCCGCCGTTGGAAGCCCGGATAGTTGGGGCAATTGACGTTGCCCGGTCCCCGGCCCTGGCCGCCGCCCCGGAAGGCGAAATTGGGGCACCAGGCTCCTTGTCCCCGGGCCTGGGCATAGCTCAGGTCTGCGCCCATCAACGTGCCGCCCAGGATTAAGGCCAGGCAGCCGGCCAGCCATTTGGGGGTCTTCATGGAATATAACTCCTTTCGGGATAAGGTGCGCCGGGCGCACCGTAATTGTTAATCCGGCGGTAAAGGCGGCGGACCCATGGGTCCCATAGGTCCCTTCGGCCCCATGGGGCCGCGGCCCATACCCATGCCTTTGCCCCAGCCCGGGGGTCCGGGGGGGCCCCCCGGGGGACGGTCCATGCGGCCCAGGCGATGTTTCACCAGGTCCGCGAAGGCCGCGTGCTGCTCAGGTTTCAAGTGCTTCTTGATATCCAGGAGGAAGCGGGCCATCTCTTCTTCCAGTTCGCCCTGGAGCGCGCTGATCTCCCGAATCTTGGCCCGCATGGCTTCCCACTGGGGGTCCGGACCTTTGATCAGGTCAAAAAACTCCTGGCGTTTCCGGGCCAAGTCTCGCCGGTTTTCCATGACCCGGCGACGGTGCTCCGGCAGCATCTGCCGCATGACCTGACGCTGCTCCTCCTCCAGGTTAAGCGCCCCCCACATCTCTTGGAAGTGCAGGGGCGGAGGCGGCGGGGGCAAGCCCTCCGGCGGGGGCGGGGGCATACCCTCCGGCGGGGCCGGCGGCCGATCCTGATACCGCAAATAGACCAGGGTGCCGATGGTCCCCAGGTTCAGGGCCAGGGAAAAAATCACCAGGTATGTGAGCCAATCGCGCTTCATGAGCCGTTATCTTCTTCTCCATAGGAAACCAGGACGGCGCCCAGGGAACCCTGGGGGAAGTCGTGAAAGTCTTCCAGGACCAGGATTTCCCCGCCGTTGCCGTTGGCGGCGGCAGTGGGAAAAAGGAGATACATATCCCAGGCCAGAGAGCCTCCCACCGTGAGGCCCAAGACCAGGGAAGCCGCCAGGGCCAGGTTCTGCCACCAGCGGCGGCGGGGCCGGGCCAGGCGGGCCAGGACTCGCTCCGCCACCTGGGGTGGCCCGGGGACTTGCAGCCGCCCCAGGGCCTCATCCAAGGCGGTGAGCCGGGCCAATTCCCGGCGGCAAGCGGCGCAGGTCTTCAGGTGGGCCGCCACGGCCTGGCGCGCCCCGGCCTCCAGTTCGCCGTCCAGCCAGGCCGATAAGTTCTCTTTAATCTGGTTGCATCGGGTTTCCATGGGTTTCATCCTAAAAATGCCTTATTTTAATAACAATTAAAAGTTGAAAAATCGGCGCGGGGGCTAAATTTTTCTTATGCACCTTTCAGGATAAGCAAATAACTTTTTGGGTAATTTTTTCAGAGGGTTTCGATTTATTAAAGGTCACCGCTCAGGGGTGTTTCCCGCCCTCCTTGACGCCTTTAGGGTGGATGCTTATCATGGCAGGAGAGATTGACACCCATTCCCACAGGCAGTAATCCGCAGATATAGCAAGGAGGTCCTCATGCTTTCCCAAATTCCGGTGGATTTCAGCAAAATCAAGAAAGAAGACCTGGACAAAGAGATCCTGCGGGTGGCCATCATCGCCGAGCTGGACGCCATCAACCTCTATGAGCAATTGGCGGCCCTCACCGATAACCAGGACATCCGCAAGGTCTTCCTGGATATCGCCAAGGAAGAAAAGACCCACGTGGGCGAGTTCCAGACCATGCTGCTCCGGATCGACCAGGAGCAGGCGGAGGAAATGGCCCACGGCAAGGAAGAGGTGGAGGAGCTCACCGGCAAGTAGGCCGTTGGCGCGGGGCAGAGCAACCGATGACAAATTCTTACTGGGCCAAAGGCCTGGGCTGCCAGGCGGAGGATTATTACGAGCAGCTTAAGGCCCTCCTGGAGGCCCGGGGGGAACTCTACGCCGATGAGGCGGCCCGGTTCCTCAACTGCGACCTGGAGACGATTCAACCCCTGCTGCAGCGCCTGGTGGAAGAAGGGGCGATCCGCCCCCCGGGAGAAGGAAGCGCCGGAGTTTACCGCAAGGCCTAGATAATCCCCCAGTCAATAACTTCCCCGAAATCAGGGGCGCCCTCGCCGGCGCCCAAAATTTTTTAAAGGAAGGCCAACGATTTTAATCTCCGGTCTTCGGTCTCCCCGCCGCCGCACCCAGGCCTTGCGCAGCTCTTCGGCCAGCAGCAACAGGGGAGGAAAGATGAGCAGAAAGAGAAAATCACTCCCCTGCAAGGGCGCAGTGTTGAAAATGCGCTGGAGGAAGGGCACGTAGCTCAGGGCCAGCAGAATGCCGATTTCGCTGACGATGCCCCAGAGCAGCAGGCGGTTGCTAAACAGCCCCACCTTGAAAACGGATTCCCGGTCAGTGCGGATGGCCAGGCCGATGCCGATCTGGGAGGCCACGATGCCCGCCAGACACATGGTGGTGGCCCGGGCGTAGAGAGGGCCGGCGGCGGCCATTTCCATCCCCGGCCGCCAGCCGTCCATGAAATAGACAAAAAAGTAAGAGGCCATGGCCGCGCCGGCATTGAGCAGCCCCAGGAAGGTGAAGCGGGCGGCCAGGGGCCAGTCGATGAGGTGGTCCGTCCTGGCCCTGGGGGGCCGGTCCATGATCCCCGGCTCGGGAGGCTCCGCGCCCAGGGCCAGCCCCGGCAGGAGGTCGGTCCCCAGGTCCACCGCCAGGATTTGCATGATATTCAGAGGCAGGGGAATGCCGAACAGAATAAAAAGAACGAAGGGGACCGCTTCAGGAATATTGCTGTTGAAAATATAGGTGATGAATTTCTTGATATTGGCGTAAACCGCCCGGCCTTCCTCGATGGCGGCCACGATGGAGGCGAAATTGTCGTCGGTGAGGACCATGGTGGCCGCCTCCTTGCTCACCTCGGTGCCCCGTTGGCCCATGGCCACGCCGATGTCCGCGGCCTTCAAGGCCGGGCCGTCGTTCACCCCGTCGCCGGTGACCGCCACGATCTCTCCCAGATTAAGGAGAGCCTGGACGATGCGCAGCTTTTCCTCGGGAGAGGACCGGGCAAAAATCAGGTCGTTTTTTCTTCGGAGCACTTTACGCAACTGGACTTCGGACATGCGGGACACCTGCTCTCCGGTGAACAGGGGCGCCGTGGGGTCCACTTTCATGCCGATTTTTCCGGCCACCGCCTGGGCAGTGCCGCCGTAATCCCCGGTGACCATGATGATGCGGATCCCGGCCCGGCGGCATTTTTCAATGGCCCCGGGCACTTCCGGCCGGGCCGGGTCCATCATGCCGGTTATGCCCAGGAGGCTCAAACCCGATTCCGCCTGGGGCATGGTAAGTTCCGGGCCGCCGACCTCTTGGTAGGCCAGGGCCAGCAGCCGCAGGCCCTCCTGGGCCAGATCGTTCATGACCTGGATGAGCCCGGCCCGGTCCCGGGGCGTGAGGGCGCGGCTTTCCCCCTGCCAATCAATAAAATGGGTGCATAGAGGAATCAGGGTGTCCGGCGCGCCCTTGACCCAGCAACGCGGTTTCCCCTTGGATGACTGATTGATGGAGCTCATGCGCTTGCGCACCGACTCAAAGGGAAAGGCCTTAAGGCGGGGGGCCTGGCTGCGGATTTGCTCCACATTCTTTCCAGCCTTGACGGCGAGCACCAGCAGCGCGGCTTCCGTGGGGTCCCCCATCTTCCCTTTCAGGGAGGCGTTGTTGCACAGGATGGCGCAAGAGGTGAGCAAATCCAGCAAGGGGCTTGTCAGCCGATCCGGGGGAAGTTCTTGGCCGTCCAGTTCCAGGCGGCCCTCCAGGCCAAAACCCGAGCCGGTGACCGAAACCAGGTCGCCTCCCAGCCACAGGCGCTGCACCATGATCTGGTTGGTGGTCAGGGTGCCGGTCTTGTCGGTGCAGATGACCGTGGCCGCGCCCAGGGTTTCCACGGAGGAGAGCTTTTTCACCAGGGCGTGCTTCCGGGCCATGCGCTGCACCCCCATGGCCAGGGACAGGGTCAGGGTGGGCAGGAGGCCTTCGGGCACAAAGGCCACAATCAGGCCGATGGCGAAGACGAGGCTGGTGAAAAAAATGAGCTTGCCGGTAAGCACGCCCACCAGGAAGAAAATCAGGCCGATGGTCACCGCCACCGCCGCCTGAATTTTCACCACCACCTGGATTTCCCGCTGCAAGGGGCTGGGTTTGTCTCCCACCCGCTGGGTGAGGGAGGCGATATTTCCCAACTGGGTGTCCATGCCGGTGGCCAGGACCACCCCCCGGGCGTCGCCGGCCACCGCCGCGGTGCCGGCAAAAACCAGGTTGGGCATTTCCATCCACAGGAATTCCTTGCCGTCTTCCACCGGCTCGTCGGTCTTGTAGGCCGGGCGGGACTCGCCGGTGAGGGCGCTGTTGTCCACCCGGAAGTCCGCGGCCTCGATGAGCCGGGCGTCCGCGGGGATGTGGTCCCCGGCCTCCAGGAGGATGATGTCCCCGGGGACAATCTCCCCGGCGTCCACCGGGCAGACCTGACTGTCCCGCACCACCCGGCTTTGCCGGGGAATGAGCCGGGCCAGGGCCTCCACGGCCTTTTCCGCCCGGTATTCCTGCCAGAAGCTGAACACTCCGTTAATCAGGATGACCAGGGGGATGGCCGCGGCCAGTTCCGGCAGGCCCGCAAGATAAGCCAGGACCGACGCGGCCCAGAGGAGCAGGGCGAAGAGGTTAATAAAGTTGGCGCCGAAGCGCAGGATGAGGGGGCGGCGGCGCACCCGCTCTATGCGGTTGGGGCCTATCTCCTCCAGGCGCTTGCGGGCTTCCTCCGGGGCCAGGCCATTTGCCCCGGTCTGAAGTTCTGCGAAAATCTCTTCCCGGGACAGGACCCAGTAGTTTTCCCGGCCCGCCTCCTCCTGGAGCCGGAGGGCCCGCCAGACCTCCGCCGACCCTTTGTTGGCCAGGAGTTCCTCCCGCAGGCGGTGGTGGCGTAGCAGCGCGATGAGCCGGGAGAGGATCTGGAAATGCTCCCCACTCTCTTTCATGGGCGACAGGAGCACCGCGGCCACCTGGATGGGCTCGCCGTTGAGCGCCACCCCCTGGGGGCTTAAGGCCAAAAACAGGAGGGGACGGTCCACCGCGTCGGTGAGGTTGTGGAGCACGGCCAGGCCTTCCCCCTGGTAGCCGTGGAGCAATTCCAGCTCTTCGGCTTCGAACTGCTCCAGGGACTCAGCCAGACCGGCCCGGGAGCGCACCAGGGCCAGCAGGGCCTTCAGGGGGTCGGCGGCGCCGGGATCAAAATTAGGCTCAATATGCTCCCGGGCCAGAAGCTGGTGGATCATCATGGGACATATGATAATACAGATTGAAGGGTGGGGCTATAAAGACAGAGTTTTCGGTTTTCATTACCTGCGCCCAGCCCTGTTGCGGGGCAAGGGTTATCCGGTCTGTGGTAATCTATGAATAAAAATAGGTGCGGATAACGCTCCTACAAGAAATCCGCCAATGCCTTTTTCAAGGTCTGGCGGGCGCGTTTTAAGAGGCCATCCACCGCCGGGGGGCTGAGGCCCATCTCTGCGGCGATTTCCTGGTAGGAAAGGCCCCCGAAGCGCTTCAAAATCAAGGCCCGGCGCTGGTTTTCCGGAAGGGCGTTGAGCAGCTCCTCCAGCCGCCGGGACAGGTCCGCCTCCTCCAGGGCCTCCAGGGGGGTGGCCTGGGTATCCGGGACCATGGGCGCATCTTCCCCGTCCAGGGATTCCTGGGGGCGGCGCTGGCGCAGCAGGTTCAAGCAGTGGTTGGCGGTGATGCGGTGGAGCCAGGCGCTCACCGTGCTTTTAGGCTCAAAGCGGTGGGCGTTTTCGTAAACCTTGATGAAGACCTCCTGGAGGGCGTCTTCGGCCCCCAGGGGGTCTTTCAACAGCCGGTAGGCCACCTGGTAGAGGCGGGTCTGGTGGCGGCGGATGAGTTCCGTCAGGGCGCTGGTGTCGCCCCGGGCGAGGCGCCGGATCAAGGCGTAATCCAGGTCGGCGGGGGGGGCGCTCAAAACGGGATGAGGAAAATAAGGTCGCCTTTTTTGCAGGCCCGGAGCAGTTCCAGATGGCGCAGGGTGGCGAATTCCCGCCGCAGTTCGGCTTCCGGAAGATTCATGGCCTGGATGGCTTCCGCCATGGAAACCTCGCCCTTTTCCTTTACCAGGTCATAGAGGCGCCGTTGGGTGGCGGTTAGCATCGGCCCGCCGGGCTGGTCTTTCAGACTGCGGGCCAGGTGCACGGCCCAGGGGTCGCAGGTGCGCAAGGGGCTGAGAGCCTCCATGAAGCAGTCTTCACAGAGCTGCTGCCCGGCATATTCCCGGGCCTCAGCCCCCTCGGTTTCCGTCCCGCACTGGGCGCAGATAACCACTTGGATATTTGTTTCCGCCATAAGAAATGTCGGCAGGGGAGTCCGCTGATATGCCCACCAGGAAAAACCCTGCAGCAGCCGAATCCGACTATCCCCGCGCCCCGGCGGGGGGCTCTACTTCAGCTCGTATTCCCCTTCCATCTCCAGGATGAACTCTCCATGCTTTTCAGATGGCCTGACCGTAAAGACGCCGGCCCCCGTGAGGCCATTTAACTTGCCGATGCCTTTCATCACCTCCCATGTGCCCTTGGTCATGGCCCCCATTTTTTCCCCGTGAAACTTGGAATAGACCACGCCTTCCTGGTAAATGGTGGTGGCATAACCTTGCATGGGGCCGTCGCCTTTGATGCGGTCATGGAAGCCGACGCTGCGCCGGGTGACGAATTCTCCAGCCACGCCCGGGGAATAATCAATGGGCGTTCCTTCCATCTCGGTGAGCATCAGGGTATGGTCGGGGACATCGCCCACGGATAGCATTTCCCGACGAGTGACGAAGATTCTGAAGCTGGCTTTGCGGTGCATAGCGATCCCTCCTTTAGGTGAAAAAATTGTCTACGGTGCAAGTGTAAGGTTGGGGGCGTTCGCCGCCGAACCCCTACTCCCTCAAATTATATATCCAATTCATTCAATTCAAGCACATTGTTCTGAATAAATTCCCGGCGCGGCTCCACCTTGTCGCCCATGAGGATGGTAAAGATCTCATCCGCGGCCACCCCGTCCTCCACGTTTACTTTTAACAACGTGCGGGATTCCGGGTCCATGGTCGTTTCCCAGAGTTGGTCCGGATTCATTTCCCCCAGGCCTTTGAAGCGCTGGATGGTGACGCCTTTCTGGCCTTCTTCCTGGATGAAGGCCAGAAATTCTTCCAGGGTGGAGAATTCCCAGGTGCGGTCTTTGCTCTCCACGATATGGGGCGGGGTCTTGAAATCATCCAGGGCCTGGGCCAGTTTCACCAGGGCCTGAAAGTCGCTGCCCCCCAAAAGTTCCCAGTCCAGGCGCACCTCGGCCCCTTCCCGCTCCCGGGGAGAGACAATAACCGCCCAGGACTGGTGCTCGTCGTCCGGCTCCAGGCGCGCCGTCCAACGGCCGGCGTTCAGGGTCTCCACCAGGGCCTGGAGTTTGGTTTCGTTCCGAAGGCTTTCTTTGGCCACCAGGCCGTCATCCAGGACCGCCCGCAACACCTCCCGGGCCAGGCCCCGCTTTTCAAAGCGGCCCAGGTACTCCTGGTAGGCCATGACCTTCTCCAGTCCCTGGTGCAGGGCCGGCCCTTCCAGGGTGCGTCCGGGGGAGAGGCGCAGGCGTTTCTTTTCGGTGCCCCGCTGGAGGAGATACTTTTTAAAACCGCTGTCATCCTTGAGATAAATCTTTTCATTCCCCCGGGTGAGCCGGTACAGGGGGGGCTGCGCGATGTACAGGTGGCCGCCTTCGATGAGGGGAAGCATCTGGCGGTAGAAAAAGGTGAGCAGCAGAGTCCGGATATGGGCGCCGTCAATGTCCGCGTCGGTCATGATGATGATCTTGTGGTAGCGCAGGTTTTCCAGGTCCTTCTGCTCCTGGGTGAGGTCCGAGCCCAGGGAGGAAATGAGGGTGCGGATTTCCGAGTTTTCCAGCATTTTTTCGAACCGGGCCTTTTCCACGTTGATGATTTTCCCCTTGAGGGGGAGGATGGCCTGGAAGCGCCGGTCCCGGGCCTGCTTGGCGGAGCCGCCGGCGGAGTCGCCCTCCACCAGGTAAAGCTCCCGTTGCTTGGGGTCCCGTTCCTGGCAGTCCGCCAGCTTGCCCGGCAGGGTCATGTCCCCCAGGGCGCCCTTTTTGCGCACCAGGTCCCGGGCCCGGCGGGCCGCTTCCCGGGCCCGGGAAGCCTCCAGGAGCTTCCCCAAAATGGCCCGGGCCACCCGGGGATTTTCCCCCATATAAGCCAGCAGCCGGTCATAGATGAGATTCTCCACCAGGCCCTTGACTTCGCTGTTTCCTAGCTTGGTCTTGGTCTGGCCCTCAAATTGCGGGTGGGGCAGTTTCACGCTGAGCACCGCGGTGAGCCCCTCCCGGACGTCTTCCCCCGTAAGATGGCTGTTTTTCAGGTTCTTGGGCAGATCGCTGGCCGTCATGTACTGGTTGATGGCCCGGGTCAGCCCCGCCTTGAAGCCCGAGAGGTGGGTGCCCCCCTCCCGGGTATTGATATTGTTGGCGAAGGTGAAAAGCTGTTCGTTATACGTATCGTTATACTGGAACGCCAGTTCCATCTGAATACCGATTCTGGCCCCGGAAATGTATAGGACATCCGGATGAATGGGGGTCTTGTTGCGGTTCAGGTACTGGACGAAGGAGACAATGCCGCCTTTGTAGAGAAATTCGTTTTTCTTGCCGGTCTGTTCGTCTTCCAGCAGAATCAGGACGCCGCCGTTAAGGAAGGACAACTCCCGCAGCCGCTGGGCCAGCACCTCGTAATGAAAATGAAAGTCACCAAAAATCTGGTTGTCTGGCAGAAACGACACTTTAGTGCCCCGGCGCCGGGTTTTGCCGGTGATGGCGAGGGGGGTGGCGGTTTTGCCCCGTTCGTAGCGCTGATGGTAAACCTTGCCGTCCCGCCGGATCTCCACCTCCAGGTATTCGCTCAAGGCGTTGACCACGGAGACCCCCACGCCGTGCAGGCCGCCGGAGACCTTGTAGGCGCCGGAATCGAACTTGCCCCCGGCGTGGAGGCGGGTCATGGCTACTTCCACCGCGGGCAAATTCTCCGTGGGGTGGAGGTCCACGGGGATGCCCCGGCCGTTGTCTTCCACGGTGATGCTGTTATCGGAATGGATCTTGACCTTGATTTCGTTGCAGTGCCCGCCCATGGCCTCGTCAATGGAGTTGTCCACCACTTCATAGACCAAATGGTGGAGGCCTTCGGCGCCGGTGTTGCCGATGAACATGGCCGGCCGTTCCCGCACCGGCTCCAGGCCCTTGAGGACCTGGATCTGCTCGGCGCGGTATTCGCCCCCGGGAGTGATGGCAACTTCAATATTTTCTCGGTTTTCCAATTTTTCCTCCCCTGTAAAACCAGAAAGAACATTACTCGGGAATTTTGAGAGTCCCTTTGATCATGTCATTCATAGTTTGGGGTGATGTGAGGGTTTGACACAAAAGTTCTTTGACGCCTTTTTGGAACTTGGTCTTTAAGTAAGTTACTGACATTTTATTGTTTTGAGAGAGCCGAAGGCTCATGAGCGACTGCCTTTAAAAGTTATCCTTGGCACAGGCTGGAAAGCCTGTGCTACTGAATCCGAGTTTCTGGTTTTTTCGCGAAGATTTTGCCTGTAACACCTTGATTTGATTAAAGTAATTAGGTCATTTTTTAGTTTGGTTGCGGCCTTTAGGCCGCGATGTGCTACCAATATCACCCACTTTTTCAGATGAGCCAGCTCATGAACCACCGAAAACCGAAAACCATCTTTTAAAGGCTCATGGGCATGATGATGCTGAAGTAGTTGGGGTCGTTCTGTTCCATGACCCGGCAGGGGCGGTCTCTTTCATTGACTTCCAGCAACACGGTCTCCCCGGCCATGGCGCTCAGCGGCTCCAGGAGATAACGGGCGTTAAAGCCGATCTCAAACTGCAAGCCTTCCGCCTCCCCCTTTTCCAGGGTCAGGGGCACGAGCTCCCGGCCTTCGCCGATTTCCGGGTTCTGGAAGGTGATCTCCGCCATTTCCGCGGTGAGCTTGATGATTACTCCTTTGAACCGCTCGGTGGACAAAAGCGAGATGCGCTTTAAGGTATCGAACAGCCCCCGGCGGCTCAGGGCGAATTGATAGGCGAAATTTTCGGGGATGATGCGGCGGTAGTCGGGGAATTTCTTTTCCAACAGGCGGATGAACAGGTACTTGTCGTTCACCTTCAGGGCCAGGCTTTTCTGGCTTAACCCCAAGGCCACTTTTTCTTCTTCCGCCAGCATCCGGGAGATTTCCGTCACCCCTTTCCGGGGGATAAGAATGCCTTCTTCTATGGCAAAATGTTCACTTTGGGCCAGGGGCCGTTGGATGAGAGTGAGGCGGTGGCCGTCGGTGGACACCATGCGGAGCAGGTAGGGACCCTTTTCCCCCTCTTCCGTCTCTTGGGCCTCGGTCTCCTCCGCCACCTCTTCGGTGCTCGCTCCTTCCTCATCCCCTTCCCGCAACCGCTCCCAGAAGATGCCGGACAGGTGGTATTGGAGGTCGTCCACGGATACCGAGAAAATGGTTTTTTCAATCATTTCCCGGAGCTGGACGCTTTCCACTTCCACCAAATTCAGATCTGTGGCCTTGGGCACGGGAGGAAATTGATCCGCCGGCAGGCCCAAAAGCTGATAGCGGGACTCGCCCACCGTTAGCTGAAGGTTGGATTTCTCCGTTCCCACCAGGTCCAGGAGTTCTCCGGGAAGCTCTTTAATCAGGTTGAAGCAGTAGTGAGCCGGCAGGGTGAGGGCTCCCGGCTCTTCCACTTGGGCGGGATAAAAACCCCGGAAGCTCACTTCCAGGTCGGTGGCGGCAATCTGGACGCCGGCTTCTTCCGCCTGGAAGAGAAAATTTCCCAAAATGGGCATGGTGCCCCGACGGTCCACCACCCCCAGGGTCCGGGCGATGCCTTTCAGCAGAGTTTCCCGTTCCATCTTTACCCGCATCGGCTAGACTCCCCCTTTTTTAAGTATCAGTTAAGAAATGTAGTCTTAAAAATAACGGCCGCCGCTTCTGTTGATAACTTAATCAAGTAGTTTAATTTATTAGCTTTTTTATCATCAAGGATTGAAATTTTAGTTAACCCGAATACGGGGTTGTCCTTCAGATTATTTCCTACCGTAGTGGTCGGTTGTCGAAAAGCCGTGACTGTTGAAAGTACAGGGTAATATTACGGTTTACCAATACACCGCCTCACGCAGAATCTGGTCCTTCAGTTCTGGTCGGATATCCTCTTTAGGCACGAGGTCCACCTTGAGTCCCAAAACCTCAGTTAAATAAATTTCGGCGCCGGCGAGTTCCAATAAACTGATAGGTCTTTCCAGTTCGACCAGCAGATCCAGATCACTTTTTTTCTTTGGCGTTCCCCGCCGGTAAGAGCCGAAAACTCCCAATATCCTTATGCCATACCTATCCTTCAGGATTTGGATGTGGTTTTGTAACGTTTGCTGGATTTCCTCCAGCGTTGCTACCTTCCCAATACTGGGCTTCCCTCTCACCAAATTTCTCCTTAAGCCCGTTAATTCCTTTACTTATCCTTCCATGGCAATTTCCTGTTCGGCTGAGCGAAGACAGTCCGTAATGATTCTCCGAAACGTAACTCCACCGCCCTCTCTAACAGCCATAGGAAGTTCCGCACTTGCCACCCCGGTCCTGCTTTTTCCG
Organism: Deltaproteobacteria bacterium; assembly: GCA_016874945.1. Classification (GTDB taxonomy): domain Bacteria; phylum Desulfobacterota; class Desulfobaccia; order Desulfobaccales; family 0-14-0-80-60-11; genus VGSO01. The sequence continues at coordinate 3,798 of VGSO01000003.1, read as the reverse complement.
CTATCTGCATAATCCAATCTAAAACATCAGCAGCAGTGATTATCCGTTCAAGATCAAGTTCATAATGACCATTATACTCCCCCCTACTCGCACACCGCGCCTTTGCTGCCGGAGCTCACCATGCGGCTGTAGCGGGCCGCGTAGCCGTGTTGAATTTTGGGCTGAGGCGGCTGCCAGGCGGCTTGCCGCCGGGCCAGTTCGGCGTCGTCCACCAGCAGGGTGATGGTCTTGCCGGGGATGTCAATTCTAATGCGGTCCCCTTCCTTAACCAAGGCGATGGGACCGCCTTCCGCGGCTTCCGGGGAGATGTGGCCGATGGCCGCCCCCCGGGTGCCGCCGCTGAAGCGGCCGTCGGTTAACAGGGCCACGCTTTTGTCCAGGCCCATGCCGGCGATGGCCGAGGTGGGAGTGAGCATCTCCCTCATGCCCGGCCCGCCCTTGGGACCTTCGTACCGCACCACGATGATATCGGCGGATTTGATCTTACCGCCCAGAATCGCTCCGGTGGCTTCCTCTTCCGATTCGAAGACCCGGGCCCGGCCCTCGTTGACCAGCATTTCCTGGGCCACCGCCGACTGCTTGACCACTGCCCCGTCCGGCGCCAGGTTACCCTTGATGATGGCGATGCCGCCTTCCTTATGGTAAGGGTTCGCCACCGAGCGAATTACCTCGGCGTCCAGGACTTGGGAGTGAGCCAAGGTGTCGGCTACTGCTTTGCCGGTAACGGTGAGGGGCGTCCCCGACACCAACCGGGCCTCCCACAGCTCTTTCATCACCGCGGGCACGCCCCCCGCCCGGTCCAGGTCCTCCAGGTGATGGGGGCCGCCGGGGCTCAGGTGCGCCAGGTGGGGAGTGCGGCGGCTGATGTCGTTGAACAACTCCAGAGAAAGTTCAATCCCCCCTTCCTGGGCAATGGCGGGCACATGGAGCACGGTGTTGGTGGAGCACCCCAGGGCCATGTCCACGGCGATGGCGTTCTCAAAGGCGGCCCGGGTGGCAATCTGCCGGGGGGTGAGGTTCTTCTGCCAAAGTTCCATGACCTTCATGCCCGCGGTTTTGGCCAGCCGGATGCGGGCTGCCGCTACTGCCGGAATGGTGCCGTTGCCGGGGAGCGCCATTCCCAGGGCTTCGCTCAGGCAGTTCATGGAGTTGGCGGTGAACATGCCCGCGCAGGAGCCGCAGCCGGGGCAGGCGCACTCGGCCAATTCCTGCAGCTCCGCCTCGGTCATACGCCCTGCTTTCACCGCCCCCACTCCCTCAAAGACGCTGATCAGGTCCACCTCCCGCCCCTGAAAGCGCCCCGCCAGCATGGGTCCGCCGCTCACCAGGATGGCCGGGATATCCAGGCGCAAGGCCGCCATGAGCATCCCCGGGACGATCTTGTCGCAGTTGGCTACCAGCACCAGGGCGTCAAAGGGATGGGCCATGGCCATGACCTCGATGGAATCGGCGATGAGTTCCCGGGAAAGCAGGGAGTAATTCATGCCCCGGTGGTGCATGGCCAGGCCGTCGCACACGCCGATGACCCCGAATTCCAGGGGGGTGCCCCCGGCCAGTCGCACACCGGCCTTCACCGCCTGGGTGATCTTGTCCAGGTGGATGTGGCCCGGTATCAGTTCGTTAAAGGAATTGGCAATGCCGATCAGGGGCTGGTCGATTTCCCGGTCCGTCAGCCCCATGGCTTTGAGCAGCGACCGATGGGGATATTTTTCCAGGCCCAGTTTCATCAGGTTACTGCGCATTAGTGGACTCCTTTTTGCCCGGCTCCGCAGGCGGGCCGGCCTCCGGGGCTTCCCGCCGCAGGTATTCCACCAGGATTTCTCCGGGAGTGAAGTGTTCTTTGCCCAGAAGGATGATTTTTACATGATGGTGTTCTTCCAAGGCCAAAAGTTCCCGGCGCTTTTGATTGAGGAGAAAATTGGCCGACCCCAGGGGCACCGCGGCCCGCACTTCGGCCACCGGGTTTTGGGCCAGATAAGAGCTGATTTGCCGTAGCAGCCCCAGGCTCAGAACTTCCACGGACTTGACGCTGCCCCGGCCCTGGCAGGTGGGGCAGAGATGATAGGCGCTGGCCGCCGCGGTGGGCCGCAGTCGCTGGCGGGACAGCTCTAACAGGCCGAACTTGGACAGATGCCCCACGGTGACCCGGGCCTTGTCCCGTTTGAGGCTTTGCTTCAGGGTCTGCTCCACATCTTTCTGGTGCTTCTTATCCTTCATGTCAATGAAATCGATGACCACCAACCCCCCCAGGTCCCGGAGACGCAGCTGGCGGGCGACTTCCTGGGCCGCTTCCAGGTTGGTCTTGATCGCGGTCTCTTCCAGCTCCTTCTGGCTGGTGCAGCGTCCGGAATTGACGTCAATGGCCACCAGGGCCTCGGTGGGGTTGATGACGATGCTGCCGCCGGATTTCAAGGGCACCCGGTCGGCATAGATGCGGTCGATCTGCTCCTCCACCTGGTAGCGGGCGAAGATGGGAAGTTTATCTTTGTAAAGCTTCAGAGCGCGGACGTGCCGGGGCGCGGCCACCCGCAGGAAATTGCGCACCTGTTGAAAGACGTCCTTGTCGTCCACCAGGATGGACTTGATGTCCGAGGAAAAGTAGTCCCGGACGGTGCGGGTGACCAGGTCCAGGTCCTTGTACAAGAGAGAGGGGGCCGGATTCGCCGCGGCGTCCTTGTTGAGGTCCTCCCAAAGTTTAAGAAGAAATTGCAGGTCTTTGGCCAGGTCCCGGGTTTTGGCCTGCTCCCCCGCGGTGCGGATGATGAGGCCCATTTCCGCGGGCAGACCCAGCTTCTGGGCCAGCTCTTTAAGGCGCTGGCGCTCCTCTTCCTTTTCGATCTTGCGGGAAATGCCCAAATGGCTTTGCTTGGGCAAAAGCACCAGGTTTCGCCCCGGCAGTGAAATATAAGTGGTGAGATACGCGCCCTTGGTGGCCGACTCTTCTTTGACCACCTGGAGGATAAGCTCCTGGCCCTTGCGCAGCACCCGCTGGATGCGGGGCTTGGACTTGGCCGGGACCTTTTCCTGGAAGTAATCGGAGTGGACCTCCGACAGGGGCAGGAACCCGTGGCGTTCGCCGCCGTAATTAACGAAAGCCGCCTGGAGGCTGGGTTCGACATTCACCACCGCGCCCTTGTAAATATTGGCCTTGGTGTGCTCCCGGGCGGCGGTTTCCACTGCGAATTCGTCCAACTGGCCTTCTTCCACGATGGCCACCCGGAATTCCTCCGGGTCGGCGGCGTTGATGAACATTTTACGAGCCGGGCTCATGGTTGTCCCTGGAATAAGAGAATAGTGCACCCTGGAAACCCGGGGCGGCGTGACGCGGCCCCCAGGCCTCCCTGCCTGGCGCCGGCAATTCCCGGTGCTGGGGGTATAAAAGGCATGAAATTTTGATAAGTTAGGTTATTTTTTTTTATCATTTCACGCTCCAACTGTCAAGCATTCTTTGGCTCTAAGGAGCTTTTTAATAGGGAAAAAAGTTCCTAAAAAATCAAATAAATACGCTATATTTTGCCACAAAATTTTGGGAGGCGGGCCAGGACCGTGGGCGCAACCTTAAGACCGTCAATTTTTCAATCTGTAAAAGGGCAAAATAAATTATGCTGTGGCTTTATATAATAATAAATTTGATAATATGAATGGGACCCCGCCGCAGCCCGGACCGAGGTTAATTAACATGCCATGGGGTTGGCCGAGGGGTAGGAGTTTTTAAAGACGGCAACTGCTAACTGCCATACGGAGCACCCATGACGTACCAACTGGCCATCGGGCGCGAATTTGTGGCGCAACACTATC
>VGSO01000002.1 GCA_016874945.1 Deltaproteobacteria bacterium | reverse complement strand
CCAGCCGGATAAGATTATCCTCTTCGGTTCCTATGCATCCGGCCAGTCTACCCCGGATTCCGATTTGGATTTGTTGGTGATCCTCCCCTTTGAAGGCAAAAATATTACCAAGTCCCCGGAAATCTTGAACCGCACCAATCCCCGCTTCCCCATCGACCTGCTGGCCCGGCGCCCCGATGACACCGAGCGCCGCTATCGGGAAGGCGACCCCCTGATCCGGGAAGCCCTGGACCGCGGCAAGGTGCTATATGACCGCCACGGTTAAAGAATGGATAGATAAGGCGGAAAAGGACTTTGCCACCGCCGGCAGAGAAATGAGGGCTGAGGATGAGCCCAACTATGATGCAGTTTGTTTTCATGCTCAACAATGCATCGAAAAGTTGATGAAGGCTCCGCTTATTCACCTGGGGGTTAATCCCACCAAAACCCATGACCTGGCCTACCTGGACCAGTTTTTAGCGCCGGTCTGCCCCCAATGGTCTTGGCCGGTGGAAGAACTGCGCTTTCTGACCAGAGCCGCCGTGACCTTTAGGTATCCCGGCGAGTCGGCGGAAAAGGAAGAGGCCGCCCAGGCCTTGGAAATTGCTGGCAGATTGCGGCAAAAACTCCTTCCATTGCTTTAAAGCTTCCCCAGGCGAAGCAGTTTTGGGAAGTCGGCGATCCAGTCAAGACAAAAAAATTGGCCGGGTGGGGGAGGAACCCGGCCAACAGGTGAAAGGAGAAAATGGTATATGAACTTTGATTAAGGGGGGGATGTGGGTACCTTAATAGGGGTCCATATACTGCTTTATTATGTTGCAATAACCGTGCTAAATTGTGCCAATATTAATTAATTATAGTTATTCCATCAAGTTACAAAATATTCTTTAGTTTACCGCGTGTTCCTTCGGTTCAAGAATTTATACCATCCTGGGGGCGTACCGCCCTAAAATGGGTATCGACCTGGAATTAATGATAAATTTTCAGTCAAAAAAGTCGCTCCCGCCAACCCGTCAATTCAATTTTTTGTTTCACCTCAGCGCCTTAGCAGCAAGTGCCCCTGGTCCAGCACTTCTCCCCGGAAGCCGGGCAACACCAACAGGGTGGCATAGTCGTCCAGGACCAGGGCCGGCCCTTGAATGGCTGTTCCCGGCGCCAATTCCGGGCGGTAATAAAAGGGCGCGGTCACCGGCCCCTGGGGCAGCCACACCTCCCCTTCCCGGGGCAGGCGCACCCGGGAGGCGGCCACCGGCTGCAATTTCGGCAAATTTCCGCAGTATTCAGGCCCCTGGAAAAAGAGGCGCAGCACCACGGCCTCCACTTCCCGGTCCGGGAAGGCGTGGCCGTAAAGGAGGCGGTGCCGCCGGTGGAATTCCTCCAAAAAACCAGGGGTTAACGGGGTCTTCAAAGTGTAGCTCTGACCCCGGTAGCGCAGGTCCAGCTCTCCGGCCACGGCCAGGGTGGAGAGGTCCTGCCCTTCCGCGACCAGTTCCGCGCTCCCCTGGGCTTCCAGAACCTGGCGCTCCCGTTCCAGATGCTCCCAGGTCAGGCGGGGGCCGCTTAGCAGCAAGGTGCGGGAAAAATCCCGGCGAAAGCCCGCCAGGGCCGTCCCCCAGGCCGACAACACCCCGGCCTGGGCCGGGATGAGGACGCGGCGGATTTCCAGGTCTTCCGCCAGTTCGCAGACGTGCAGGCCCCCGGCCCCGCCGAAGCAAAAGAGGGTAAAATCCCGGGGGTCCAGGCCCCGCTCCAGGCTCACCGCCTGGAGGGCCTTGGCCATATGGCTGTTGGCCACCCGGATTACGCCTAAGGCCAGTTCCACCGGGGACACCCTCAGTTCCCCGGCCAGGCGGCTCATGGCCCGGACCACGGCTTCCCGGTTCAGGGCCATGCGGCCGCCCAGAAAGGATTCCGGCCTAATCCGCCCCAAAAAGAGCTGAGCGTCGGTGACCGTAAGTTCCCCGGCCTTGCCGTAACATACCGGGCCGGGATCGGCCCCGGCGCTCCGGGGTCCCACCCTTAGGGCGCCGCTCCGGTCCTTAAAGGCGATGGACCCGCCCCCGGCCCCCACGGTGTGAATATCCATCACCGGGAGCCCCAGGGGATAATCTTCCAGGGCATACTCCCCCGTGAAGGGGATCTCCCCGGCCACCAGGGCCACGTCGGTGGAAGTTCCCCCCATATCCAGGGTCAAAAGGTTGGCCTCCCCCAATTCCCGCCCCAGGCGCAGGGCCCCGTAAACTCCCCCCGCGGGTCCGGATAGCACGGTGTGCAGGGCCAGGGCCGCGGCCCGGTCCCCGGGGAGGAATCCGCCGTTGGACTGCTGGATGAACAGGGGCACGCCGGGGAAGTTCCGGGACCAATCCGCCAGATAACGATTCAAAACGGGCCAAAGGTAAGAGTTGATAACCGTGGCGCAGGCGCGCTCATATTCCCGAAACTCCGGCAGCACCCGGCTGGAAAGGGACATGGGGATTCCCAAATCGGAAAGCGCCGCGGCCAGGCGCTCTTCGTGCTCCGGATTGGCGTAAGCATGAAGCAGGCAGATGGCCACGGCTTCGGGGTTTTGCTCCTTAACCCATTGCCGCACCCGGGAAAGCTCATCTGCGGTTAAAGGTTTCTCCACTCTGCCGTCCGGACCCAGGCGCTCCGCCACCCCCAGAACCATTTCCCGGGGGATAATCTCCGGGGCTTTTTCCACCTGCAAGTTAAAAAGCTCCCGGCGCACCTGGCGGCCAATGAAGAGCACGTCTTCAAACCCGGCGGTGGTCAGCAGGACCACCCGGGCCCCCCGCCGCTCCAGGAAGGCGTTGGTCCCCACCGTGGTGCCGTGGACCACTTCCACCCCGTCCAGGCCTTGGGGGCAGAGTTCCTTTAGGCCCGTTGAAATGGCTTGCAGGGGGGCCTGGGGGGTGGAGGGAGTTTTATACACCCTCCCCTCCCCTTCCCCCAGGCAGACGAAGTCGGTGAAGGTGCCGCCGGTGTCGATGCCGATGCGCAGGTTTTCGGTTTTCGGTCTTCGGTTTTCGGTCATTTTTTGAAGACGTGAGAAGTTAACGCAAAATCCCATAAAATACCATTACACCCGTTCCCCAGCTCCCGCTGGGGAGCGCATTTTTGTTGCCAAGCCCTGCGCTGAGAAGTTTTGCTCTGCACAGGCTGGAAAGCCTGTGCTACCAACACTTTTCATGGTTTATGGGTGAGCCGAAGGCTCATGGCCAACTGCTTGGCTGCCAAACGGGCAATCCGCCGGGTCGCCCCGGCATGGCGGGTTATAATTACTTCCAGGTAATTTATACTGAAAACTGAAAACCGAAAACTGAAATCTAATCTTGCAACTGAGTTGAAATATGATTATGGTATGCCCATGAGTGACCGGTGCAATTTTCCCCAGTTGCTGGCTCTTAACGGGTTGCGCCCCACCCCGGTGCGGTTGGCGGTGCTGGAGATTCTGGGCCTGGCGGACCGGGCCTTGCGGGCCGGGGAAATCCTGGAGTCGCTCCGGATCCGGCGCCGGGTCAACAAAGTAACGGTGTACCGCATCCTGGATGATTTCACCGCCCGGGGCATCTTGCGAAGGATCAATCTGGACGACCGGGCGGCCCATTATGAGCTGGCCTGCGAACATCACCCGCCCCATCCTCACTTTCAATGCCTGAGTTGCCGGGAAGTCCAGTGCCTGGACCCGGTGCCCTTGAGCCGCATGTGGGCGGAAATCCAGGGGCCTTTGGGAAACCGGGCGGACCGCATCGATATCCGGGTGGCCGGTCACTGCCACAAATGCCGGGAGCAGGAGTAGTGAGCAGTGAGCAGTGAGCAGAAAAGACCGCCGCAATGTTAAACGCAATTCAGTTGCATTTGATAGCCAGATGACAGGTTTCAGGTTTTAGGTTGCAGGTTCCTATTAAAAAGACCAAAAAGCTTCACTGGATAAACAATGAGTCGGCTTAATCTGAAACGGAAGCTGGTATTATTTATCTTAGGAAGTTTGGCCGGGCCTTTTCTGATGGCGTCTGTGGCCCTTGCTGAGACCCCCAAGATCACCGTGGCCGCCAGCATCCTTCCCCTGGCCGATTTCACCCGTCGAATCGGGGGTGAGCGGGTGGAGGTGATGGCCCTCATCCCGCCCGGGGCCAGCCCCCACGCCTTTGAGCCGCCACCCTCGGTTATGGCCCGGGCGGTCCGGGCCCGGGTCCTGGTGTACATCGGCGCCGGCATGGAACCCTGGGCGGACCGGGTGCGCCGGTCCCACCCCGGCCCGGTGACCGTGGTGGAAGCGGCCCAGGGCATAACCCTGCTTCAGGATGGGGATGCGGCTCACCAGCAACTTGAAGGGGAGAAAAATGAGGAGCATAAAGGCCACGGGCATGAGCCCCAAAGAAGTCACGGTCATGCCGCCGGCAATCCCCACATCTGGCTGGACCCGCTCCTGGCCCAGGGAATCAGCAAGAAAATCGCTGGAGCCTTGATCCAGGTTGATCCGGCCCACCAAGACCTGTACGCCGCCAACCTGCAAAAATTTCTGGGGGAGTTGGCGGACCTCCACCAGGAAATCACCCGGCGGGCGCCCGCCTGGACTATTAAGAGTTATGTTTCCTTCCATCCGGCCTTCACCTACTTTGCCCGGAGATACGGCCTCCTTGAAGTGGGGGTGATTGAGGCGGCGCCGGGGCGGGAGCCTACCCCCAAGCAACTCCGGAAGCTTATCCGGGATATCCGGAACTATAAAATCCGGGTGGTCTTCTCCGAACCCCAGTTCAATCCCCGGGTGGCGGAAGTCATCGCCCAGGAAGCCGGGGTCAAGGTGCTGATGCTGGACCCCGTGGGGGGCCGCCCCCCTTATGACTCCGACTATATTAAATTGATGAAGTACAACCTGGATACCATGGAAGCGGCGATGAAATAGGGGGTTAAAAGGAAAAGGCGAAAAGGGAAAAGACAGAGACAGAAACAAAGACATGATCAACCCCCATTTTTTTCACCCTTTTCCCCCATAAGGTAACCAAATGCCCGAATTTGCTGTGGCCACTCAAAACCTTTGGGTGACTTACAACGGATTAACCGTTCTGGAGGACGTCAGCCTGGAGATTGAAGCCGGCCGGTTCGTGGGTATTCTGGGGCCCAACGGCGCGGGGAAAAGCACTTTGCTCAAAGTAATCCTGGGTCTGGTGCGGCCCACCCGAGGACGGGTGAGCGTCTTCGGCGAGTCCCCTGATAAGCTGCGGCGCCAGGGGGAGGCTCTCGGCTATCTCCCCCAGAAGCCCCTGATAAATCCGCATTTCCCGGTTTCCGTTCTGGACGTGGTCCTCATGGGCCGCTACGGCCGCATCGGCCTGGGCCGCCGACACCGGCCTGAGGACGTCCGGGCGGCTCGGCGCCACCTGGAGATGGTGGGCATCTCCCATCTGGCCCATCGGCCCATCGGGGAAATCTCCGGCGGCGAGCAGCAGCGGGTCTTTATCGCCCGGGCCCTGTGCGTGGAACCCCGGCTCCTCATCCTGGATGAACCGATGATTTCCCTGGATGCCTGCGCCCAGGACGACCTCTATGAATTGGTTTACGACCTGAAGGGAAAACTGCGCCTCACCGTGCTCATGGTCTCCCACGATATCGGCGGGGTGGCCCGGCACGTCAACGACATCGTCTGCCTCAACCGCCGGGTCCACGTGCACCAGCCGCCGCCCATCGGGAGAATTCCCCTGGAGAGCACCTTCGGCTGCAGCGTGGAGTATCTATTTCACGGCGAGATTCCCCACCGGGTGGTGAAGGTCCACGATGAGTGATTTTTTGACCCTGGGATTCCTCCAGCGGGCCTTGATGGCGGGATTGCTGGTGAGCCTGCTGTGCGGGGTGCTGTCGGTTTTTGTCATCCTGCGGCGCATGGCCTTCATCGGGGTGGGCATCTCCCACTCCGCCTTCGGCGGGGTGGCCCTGGGGTTTCTCCTGGGAGTGGACCCCCTGTGGACCGGCATCCTTTTTTCCGTGGCGGTGGCCCTGCTCATTGAATGGTCCCTGGCCCACGGCCGGGTGGAGGAAGACACGGCCATCGGCATCTTTTTCGCGGCGTCCATGGCCCTGGGGCTGGTCTTTCTGCACCTGTCCCGGGTTTACAACGTGGACGTTTTCGGGTTTCTCTTCGGGAACCTGCTGGCCATCGGGCCTCGCCAGGTCACGGAAATCTTCCTGGTCACCTTGGTCGTCCTGGCGGTGGTCTGGATATTTTTCAAGGAACTGGTTTTCTTGAGTTTCGATGAGGAAATGGCCTGGGTGAGCGGGGTGCCGGTGCGGCTGCTGCGCTGCCTGTTCCTGGTGATGATGGCCCTGGTGATTATCGTGGCCATTTACCTGGTGGGCATCATCCTGGTGTCGGCCCTGCTGGTCATTCCCGGGGCCATCGCCCAGAACCTGAGCCGCCGCATCCGGGCCATGATCGGGGTCTCCGCGGGGGTGGCCGCGGGGTCCATGGTGGGCGGCCTGGGGGCTTCCTACAGCCTGGACTATCCTCCGGGAGCCACCATTGTGCTGCTGCTTTCCGTGATATACTTGGCCACCAGCCTGTTGCAGCACCGGCGGCGACTCACCCGTAAAGCATAAAAAGATATTGTTGGGGGGAGGGCCAGGGAACTGGGGTCCCTAAGATCCAACGCGCTGAGGTATCCGGGTTCTAAAGGGCAGGTATGCCATGTCCGGGTGATTGGTTGACAAATTCATGGAAATTTGTGCTAGCATAGTCAACGCTGGACAATTTGGCTATAAAATATGATGCTTGTCGGGGTGTAACTCGGTTGACGTTAATCAGTGGAGTCAGGTTTCGCTGACTAATCGCTCAAGAGCATGTTAATGATGGCAGTCATGCAAGGCATGGTGCTGAGCTTGGTGACAAAGGCGTCCCAACTCCCCTTTCTGGCCCCCTGGTAGGGGTTGCGGGTGGGGAAATCGGAGGAGTAAGTATTTCCCGTGATATAGGCGTTTCCCGCGGGATCCACGGCGATGCCACAGGCATAATCATAATAACTTCCCCCCCAGGTAGGTGGAGTAGATCAGGACCGGGTCGATGATGAGGGCCCGGGTGTGGTCGTAGGCCACCACCTGGAAGCCGCAGGTGAGGCGGGCGGCGTCCCCCTGCACCCGGAACCTCCCCTCCCGGGCCACCCGCCGCCCGGCGATTTCCTGGTAGACGTAAGGCTTCTGTTGGATCAGTTCCCCGCCCCCCGGGAGCTTCAAGGCCAGGTGGCCTTCCGGGGTCACCTCCAGCCGCTCCACCCCGGCGTAGCGGAACTGCACCTGGTCCGGGTCGGCCCCCGGCCCCACCACGACGTCGTACTCCAGTTGCCGGCCGTTGCCGTAGAACTTCAGGTCTATCCCCTGGTACGCCTCCTTATAAGCCACCGCCGCATAAGTGGGAATATCGGTCCGCCAGTTCTTGGGGTCGTTGCCGATAAAATAGTTGACCCTGCCGGGCAGGGGGGCCAGGGCCGCGAGCTTCGCCTTCTTCCCCAGACCCACCGGCGTCATGGTCACCACCGCGGGCGGCCCCGGCTCCCGAGGCGCCCATCTGCGCTCCCCAGGAAAGGGCCGCCGCGACCGGCGCTTCCCGGCGCCGTCCATAAGCCAAGGCCTTGGGGGAATGACGCGACCGGGCGATTCATGACCTTTCCTTCGCTTACTTACGGGTTACTTATAAAAAATAGGGGAAAAGTTTAAGATATTGCCAGGTTAAAGAAAGCGCCCTTTAACGTCAAGAAATTTCTCCTTTTTTCCGCAGAAACGCAACGCCTGAGATGGTGCAGAAATTATTGTTAGGGTGTCGGCCTATTAACCCCAATAGTCGCCCTCAGTCCGTGAAGCGCAGCACCCCCTGGCTGTTGGCGTTATACGTGGCGCCGGAGCTCACCGTCACCGTGGTCTGGCCGGCGGCGCGAGTTACGGTGATGTCATAACCGCCGAGGACGGTCATATTAAACAGCGTATGGGTCCGGCTGGCGGTGCCGGGCAGCGTATAAGAAAAGGGGAGCGCCGGCGGGGCCCCGAGAGAGCTGTTGGAAAAAAGGAGCACCTGGTCATTCCACAGCGCCCCTTGCATGACGTTGGTGGCGGCCGTAACCAGGGACGCACTGAGGGCCGGGGGCGCGCCGGCGGCTACCCCGATAATGTTTAAAAATCGCCCGGACAGGGGAGTCGCGGCGCTCTGCTGCACCCGCCAGCAATTGCTCCCTAAGGGATCGCCCTCCAGGTCCGTGTCCTTTACGATGTTGGCGGCCCCGCTCACCAAAGGGAGGAGGGAGATGCCGCCGCCCTTGTGGCTGGCCGTGTAAAGTCCTGAGGCCAGGATCGGCTTAACCGGGAAGTGGAAGCGCAGTTTGTAAGCGCTTCCCGGTTTGGGAGCAACCCGGTCATAGACCACCACCGTGTCCGGCTTGAGATAGACGAATTCCCGGGTCCATTCATTCAACAGCAGGATGTCCTCCTCCTCGCCCCGCTGCCTAAAGAGGTTGGTGCCGTTGACTTGAGCGTAAGAAAACAGGGCTTCATCCCAATAGCGGGTCAGGCCGGGAACGCTGGGGACATCCCGGCGCTCGCGGCCGGCGACATGGAGCATATTGTGCGCCCCCGGCTCCCAGAGGATGCCGCTGTTGCTCAAGGTGCTGGCGTCCATGGCCAGCCAGTCCCGCTTCCAGATGGTGAAAGAGCCCACGTCATGGTGGGCGTGGCTCTGGTCAATGATGGGCGAACCCGACAGGCTCACACAGGTGGCATCGGCGTCCCAGCCCGAACGGAAGTTGCACCATTCCGTACCGGCGGCCCGGTAGGAGAGGGGCAGGGTATTTTGGGCCAGGGAAGGCAGGCTGAGTTTAAAAATCATATCCTTGTAAAAGTACCAGCGCCAGGTCCCATCTGGACAGGAATAGTCGGGAATGATTTGCTCCAGGTACCATTGCCCATACTTGCGGGCGTCGCTATCCGGCAGCCAGTAGACCGCTAACTGGATGAAGTCCCGTTCATCGGGGCTGACCGGCATTACCGAGGTGCGGGCCAGGTCCCCGCCGGGGTAGATGTAGGCGTTGCCCGGCTGCAACTGGTAATGGGCATAAAAGATGCTGTTGGCAAAAAAGGGGCTGCGGGTAAAGTAATTGTCCCCGGTCATGGAGGCGATGACGCTCAGGGCGGCATAAAGCCGCTGCTTACTGCGTTCCCCGTAGTTGACCCCTTCATGCCAATCGCCGCCCAGGACCCGGGTGTTCAGGTAATCCATCACCCCTCCCGAATGGTTGAGCTTGTCCAGCAAGACCCCGATATAAGTGTGGGCGTTGGGGTGACCCGCCTCCCGCAGGGCGTAGCCGGCAAAGGCGGTGCCTTCCAGGAAGGCCATGTGATAATTGTTGCCCGGGTCGTTCAGGCCCCAGCCGCTGCCCTGATTGTTGAACCACAATTCATAGGTCCAGGCGTCCAGGTAATTTGAGAGTTGGGTGCGTTGCGCGGGGGTGAAGGCGTCCCAGCAATAGTTGAGGACCAGGGCCACCCGGCGCATGTATTCGCCGAATTCCAGATAGCTGTCAGAACGCACGTCCAGGGTCATGCTATCCTGGGCCCAGTTCAGCGCCGCCGCGGCGTACTGGGGCTCCCGGGTGAGGAGATAGACCAGGGCAATGTTCTCCGGGCTGCAGCTATAGTAGTCAATGGAGCCCATTTCGTCATCCACGTTGGTTTTCAGGGTCACCCACTCCGGGGCGTTGTTCTGCACCTTCTGTTTCAGGACGGCCAGGCGGGCGGGAGTGATGAGCAGGTATTTGGGCGGCCCGGCCATGGCCGGCAGGAACAACAACAGGTCGTCGTCGTCTACCTGGGAAAAAACCAAACTGGCGCTCCCCAGGGTAGTCAGGCCGGCAACCAATAAAACCCACGCGGCCAGGTTTTTTAAGGATAAGCGGGGAATAGCAGCCATGAGGGATCTCCTTTCTATTAGGGCCTACTTGAGTAATCCATGAGGCTCTTGCAAAATTACTTATTGCCGCCCCTTGTCATTCTGAGCGAAGCGAAGAATCTCGTATTTACAAGAGGTTGAGATCCTTCACTTCGTTCAGGATGACAACAAAACGAGTTTTGTAGCGTCTCATGATAGCATTATTAGCCTTAAAAAAACTAAATAATAATAAATTTAAAAATTATAGCGTTAGCACGGGATGGCGCTGATCTGGGCGTCCAGGTAAGTTTTGGGCGGCGGGAAAATTTATCCCGGCCTATGGATAATTCCTTCTGGGGTATTAGAATAGAAATGAATTTCAATTCGAGGAGGCAGAACCGATGAAGTATTTCCGGATTGTCACCATGTCAGGTGTGCTGTTATTGCTGATTATCTGGGGCTGCGGGGAAAGCGGGCCCCTGACGGCCAAATCGGTGTTGGTGGACAATAAAGGCCAAAAGGTGGGTGAGGCCACCCTGACGGAGATCCCACAAGGAGTTAAGGTTGTCTTAAAAGTGGAGAAACTGCCCCCGGGAGTCCACGCCTTTCACATTCACGAGAAGGGCGTGTGCGCCACGCCGGATTTTGCCGCGGCCGGGGCGCACTTCAACCCCTTCGGGAAAAAACACGGCCTGAAGAATTCCCAGGGGCCCCACGCCGGCGACCTGCCTAACCTTTATGTCGGGCCTGACGGCAAGGGCGCCCTGGAGGCCACGGCCACGCTGGTCACCCTGAAGGAGGGCAAGCCCAACTCCCTTTTTAAACCCGGGGGCACCTCCCTGATGATCCACGAAAATCCGGATGACGACTTCACCGACCCCACGGGCAACGCCGGGCCCCGCATCGCCTGCGGCGTCATTAGTAAGTAGGTTTCAGGTTTCAGGTTTCAGGGAATCGATGCTTGATCTTTCCCTAAACCTGACACCTGACACCTGACACCTATCCCCTGCGCCCGGCCCATAGATCCATCTCCGCCCGGACGACCTGGCCTTCCGCGTCTTTTTTCAGGCTGAAGCCCAGCCGCCGGACCATATCCAGCATGGGTTGGTTCTGGGCCAGAACGTCTCCGTAGAGGAGTCTGACCTCGTTTTCCCGGGCGATTTCCATGACCCGCTCCAGGAGCTTGGGACCCAGGCCCTTGCCCTGCCAGGGGTCGGCCACGATCACCGCGAATTCCGCGCTGTCCCGGTCCGCGTCCATTACCAGGCGACCCACCCCCATCATCACTTCCGGCCCCGGCGGCTGGCCGATGGCCATGAGACCGATCTCCCGGTCGTAATCATTCTGGGTGAAGCGGATGAGCATGTCGTGGGTCCATTTTTTAATCAGGCGAAAATAGCGAAAATAGATGGTTTCTTCGGAACAGCTCTGGAGCAGCTTTTCCACCAGGGGTTCGTCTTCCGGTTTCACGGGCCGCAGGATAATGGGGGTGCCGTCCCGGAGCATCCAGTAACTCTCGTATTGGTTAGGATAAGGGCTGATGATGAGGTGGCGGGGCGCCGGCACAGCGCTGGGCTCCACCACCATGCGGGCGTCCACCGCCACCAGCCGGCCGCCGGTGAGCATCAGGGGATTGATGTCCAGTTCCACGATCTCCGGAAAGTCGGTGACCAACTGGGAGACGCGCACCAGGATTTCCGCCAGATGATCCAGGTTGGCCGGGGCAATATTCCGGTATCCCTGGAGCACCCGGAATATCCGGGTCTTTTGAATGAGGCGGCGGGCCAGCAGCAGGTTCAGGGGGGGCAGGTCCACGGCCCAGTCCTCCAGCACTTCGGCAAAAACCCCACCCTGGCCAAACAGGATGAGGGGGCCGAAGTCCGGGTCCCGTTTGCTGCCCAGAATCAAGTCGCAGTCCGCCTCCGGCTCCTGGGTCTGGACGGTCGTCCCCAGAATGCCCGCCTGGGGATGACGGGCCCGGACTTCTTCCATTATTTGATTATAGGCGGCTTTTACCTCTTGCTCGTTTCGGAGAAAAAAGCGCACTCCTCCCACTTCGGACTTATGGGTGATGCCGGGGGAATTGACCTTGAGAACCACCGGGAAGCCCAGGTCTTTGGCGGCCCGGGCTGCTTCCGGAGCGGAGGACGCGGCCACCGTGGGGTTAACCGGGATGCCGTAAGCCGACAGGATGGCTTTGGACTCCAGCTCCGTGAGGACCCCTTGTTTCCGGGCCAGACATTGTTCCAGGAACGCCCGGCCTTTGGTGGTATCCACATTGAGTTCCCGGGTCATGCGGGATGGGGTTTCCTGGAGCAATTCCAGGTGCCGGGAATAGAAATACATTTCCATGAAAGTATCCACCGCCTGCTCCGGGGTTTCAAAAGTGGGAATGCCCGCGTCATTGAGGATTTTGATGCCCGGCGCCACTTCCTCCCCGCCCATCCAGACGGCAAACACCGGTTTAGCCCGGCCTTTGATTTCCGGGACGATGATTCGGGCCACAGCCGTGGGATCGGTAAGGGCCTGGGGAGTGAGGATAATGATCAGGCCGTGGAACTCCGGGGCCTTCAGGGCTAGATGGACCGCCTGGAGATAAGTCGCTGGGGTGGCGGCGCCCAGGATATCAATGGGGTTGCCGCGGCTCCAATGGGGAGGCAGAAATTCGTCCAGCTTCCCAAGGGTCTCTGGTCCCGGGGAGGTCGGCTCCATCTGCCAACGGCCCATGGCATCCGCCGCCATCACCCCGGCGCCCCCGGCGTTGGTGATGATGGCCAGGGCGCCGCCGGCGGGTGGTTTGACTTTGCCCAGGGCCTCGGCGCAGTCGAAGAGCTGGCCGATGGTGTCCACCCGGATGATGCCGGCCCGTCGGAAAGCCGCATCAAACGCCGCGTCCTCCCCTGCGATGGCCCCCGTATGGGAGGTTGCGGCCCGGGCCCCGGCTGACCCCCGGCCGGATTTGATCACTATTATGGGTTTGACCCGGGCCACGGAGCGGGCGGCGCTCATAAATTTGCGGTGCTGGGTCAGGGTCTCCATGTAAATGACAATGCTGCGGGCCTTTTCGTCATTGCCCAAATAATCGATGAGGTCGCCGAAATCCACGTCGGCCATGGAGCCCACGCTGATGAAGTGGCTGAAGCCGATATTTTTTTGCGCGGCCCAGCTCAAAATGGAATACGACAGGGCGCCGCTCTGGGAGATGAAGGCCAGGCTGCCGGGTGTAACGGCGCTATGGGCCAGGGTCGCCCGGAGAGTGAAATAAGGCGACAGCACCCCCATGGAATTGGGCCCGATATAGCGGACCCCGGCCTGAATAGCCGCTTTTTTGATGGCCGCTTCGATGTCCCGGCCCACCGGACCCGCTTCCTGGCCGCCCACGGAGACAATGATGGCGCCCCTTACCCCGGCTTCCCCGCACTCCTTCATGGCCAGGGGCGCATCCCGGATGGGAATGGCAATGACCGCCAAGTCGATGGGAGCCCCCACCGCCCTGATGTCCGGGTAAGCTTTCAAATCCTGGATTTCGGGGTACTTGGGATTAATGGGGTAAATGGCGCCCGGGAAACCGCCCTCTTTGAGGTGGTCCACCAGGAACCAGCCCACGGTCCCCACCGTCCGGCTGGCGCCCATCACCGCCACCGACTCAGGCTTGAAGAAGCAGTCCAGGAGCGGTTTTATCATCTCAGCCTCCTTGGGCCGTTAAGGATGTGGTCAACCTCCAAAGGATTTTACCACCGGGACACCCTGAACCCAATTAATTCAAAGAATAATACTGGAAATTTAGGAGGCGATTTGCATCTTCCCTCAACCCCTTATTTAAATAGCCCTAATTTCATAAATAAATTGGACATGTTTATCTCTGCTCTCGGCGTCTCCGCGGTGAATCATTTGTTACCGGCAGAACTGCTCCCGGGGCCGGAGGCCGGGGTTGCCGCAGGTAGTCCTGGGGTTGGCGGTGATATGGGCATACGGAATGGGGCTCTATCTGACCGGACATTTTATCGATATAAATTTATTAAAAAATGCTATTATTTTAGGTGGGTAAATTTCATTTCAAAGATGCCGTTGCTTAAGAGCTCCTGGGAATTACCCGGGAGATCAGGCTTCTATCCGCCGAGATGAAGGGAGGGCCTATGAACGGGAAAAAATGGTCGGGCGCCACGTTGTTATTGTTGGTTTTATCGATTCCAGGGCCCTGGCCGGCCCTGGCCCGGGACGCCGTCATTGCCGATCACCGGGCGGCCGCGGCTTTTGGCTTTATCCCCGAGCAGTTCATTAAGCAGGCAAAATCCCAATTTCGCCTCTATTACGGCCACACCTCCCACGGCAGCCAGATCATGACCGGTCTGGAGATGCTCCGGGATGCTTTGCACAGCTTCAACAGCGGCCCCGGCAGCCTGTACATCGAAGAAACCTACGGCGACCTGGGCCATAACGGCGACCTGGCCTGGTGCGATACCACCCGGGCTCGCCTGAATGAGCCGGGCAACAATATCAACATGGTGATGTGGTCTTGGTGCGGCGGGGTGTCGAATAATACCCCCCAAGGAATTAACGCCTATCTCAATGCTATGAGCAAGTTGGAGCAGGACTACCCCCATGTAACCTTTGTCTATATGACCGGCCATACGGACGGAAGCGGCGTCAGCGGCAATCTCAATGTACGGAATAACCAGATTCGGAACTTTTGCCGTAAAAAGGGGAAAGTCCTTTTCGATTTTGCCGACATCGAAAGCTGGGACCCGGCGGGGCAATATTATCCCGATACCAGCGATGACTGCGGCTGGTGCAGCGCTTGGTGCAGTACCCATACCTGTCCGGGTTGCAGCGATTGCGCCCATTCCCATTGTTTTAACTGCTACCTCAAGGGGGAGGCCTTCTGGTGGATGATGGCTCGCGTGGCGGGTTGGGCGCCGGGAGCGGGGGTCCCCACCTCCAGCATATTGTTGCTTGATTGATCGCCCCGGGAATGCCACTCTTATCAGGCCTTAACTCGACAACCAATGCTCATGGTTGGCCCATCCACTGGTTGGTCTTCCCCGGCAACACCTATTGAGTTTCTCTTAGAGTCGCGAACAGGCTCATCACCCGGGCCGCGGCGCCGCTGGCCTGGCACACGGTTTCGGAAATGTCCTTGGGCCCCTGGCTCGTACCGGCCAGAAAGATTCCCGGAGTGGAGGATTCCAGGGAGTGGAGGATGGGATGGCGGGGCCGGTAGAAACCGAAAGAATCCCTCTCCGGGGGAAAATCCTGGAATGGCAGGGCTTCTGAAGGGGCCTGGAGTCCCACCGCCAGCACCGCCAGGTCCACCGCCAGTTCCTTTCTCCCACGGCTGATCAGGTCTTCGTAACAGACAACGGCCCGGCCGGCCCGGTCTTCCCGAATCAACCCCGGCAGGCCTTTGATAAAGCGGACCCCCGCCTTTTGGGCCCGCCGGAACAGCTCTTCAAAGCCTTTGCCGGAGGTGCGGATATCATTGTAGAAAATGGTCACCCGGGTATCGGGATGGTGCTCCAGGGCGATCATGGCCTCTTTGATGGAGGCGGTGCAGCAATAGCCCGAACAATAAGGCAGAAAGCGGCGGTCCCGGGACCCCACGCACTGGATGAAAGCCAGGCTCTTAACGGGGCGGCCGTGAGAGGTAATCAACGCGCCCTGGGTGGGCCCGGTGGCGCAGACAATCCGTTCATACTCCAGGTTAGTGATCACCGCCGGGAGGCGGCCGTACCCGTATTCGCTTTTAATGGACGGGTCAAGGGGCCGGGCGCCGGTGGCCAGGACTATGGCCCCCACCTGCAACTGCCGGAAACGGGGGGCGTCCTCCAGGTTGATGGCCTGGCGATCGCAAACATCTACGCACATCCGGCAGTCAATGCAATACTCCTTCTCGATGGTGGCCCGCAAAGGAACGGATTGGGCGAAGATGATGCGGATGCACTTCCGGGGCTTGAGCCCCAGGTTCCAGCGGCTGGGGACCATTACCGGACAGACTTCGGTGCAGGTCCCGCAGCCGACGCACTTGCTCATATCCACATAGCGGGGCTTCAGGGTCAGGTCCACGCTGAAATTGCCGGCCTGGCCGGAAATCTTATCAATCCGGGCGTAGGTTAACAGCTCGATGTTGCCATGGGTGGACACCTCCACCAGCTTGGGCCCCAAAATGCAGATGGAGCAGTCCAGGGTGGGGAAAGTCTTGTCAAGCTGGGCCATGGCGCCGCCGACGCTCAGGGAGGAGTCAGCCAGGTAAACCCGGCAACCGGCATGGGCCAGGTCCAGGGCCGCCTGGCAGCCGCCGATGCCACCCCCGACGATCAGCACTGACTGGTGCAAAGGCCGGGGTTCTCTTGGGGGCCCCGGAGGAGCTTCCAGGCCCAACAGAATGGCTCCCACCGCCTCCTCCGTCCCGGTGCATCCCAGCAAGTCGATGACTCTCGGGTCTTTCCAGAGACGCCTAAACAGGCCGGCATGGTGCGCGGAACTACAGGCCGCCAGTAGCCATCCGCCCCCTTCCTTCGACAGGGCGGCAGCCTGTTTTATCCCCCCGGGCGTGCAAATGGGAGGGCTTAAGTGAGCCTGCCACCCCGCGTCCGCCAACTGCCGGACCACCTCTGGCAGATCGAAGCGAATCTCCGGGCAGGCGCAAATCAACAATTTCATAAGTTCTATCTCGATAAGTTTCGAGTTTCAAGTTTCGAGTTAATTTCGAAAAGCCTCTCACTTTCTATGGTAGCCGACTCCCGGGTGCGCCCTTGCCCTTGCGCCCCTCCTCGTTCCCCAGCTCCCGCTGGGGAACGCCAATTTTGGCCGAAGCTCTTGCTTCCACGCCTTGATGAATTTATGGCTGGGCGAAGGCCCATGAATTACTCTATTGATTTTTCTATTTTTCCTTTTTTCTCCCTGGTCAATTGTCCGGCCATTTCCTGCACCACCCGTTGAAAAACCCGGCCCTCGGCGGCTGAGATCCACTCCAGGCGCAGGCGGGCCGGGTCAATGCCTTTTGTCGCCAGCCGCGGCCTCAGCTTGTCGATGCGGGCCTGGGCCCGGAGATTGCCGGCCATGTAATGGCAATCTCCCGGCGGATGGCAGCCGGACACCAGCACCTGGCCGGCGCCGCGCTGGAAGGCGTGGAGAATGAACTTGGGGTGGAGGCGGCCGGTGCACATGGTGCGGATGATCCGGGTCGCCGGGGAGTACTGGAGCCGGGAGACCCCGGCAAAATCCGCCCCGGCATATGAGCACCAGTGGCAGCAGAAGGCCAGGACCTTCTTTTCCGGCTCTTCCGCCAGGGCCGCGTCGATCTGGTCGATAATCATTTCATCGGTGAACCCCCGGGCAATGACCGCCCCGTTGGGACAGGCGCCGGCGCACACCCCGCAGCCTTTGCAGGCCGCTTCAATGATCCGGGCCTTCTGTTCCTTGCCCTCGCCCACCATTTGCACCGCCTGGAAGCAGCATTCCTGGAAACAGGCGCCGCAGCCGACGCATTTTTCCTGGTCCACGGTGCAGATGATGCTGTCCAGGGTTAAGACCTCATGGGCAAACAGTCCCAGGACCTTGGCAGCCGCGCCGCTGGCCTGGGCCAAAGTTTCAGCCAGATCCTTGGGCCCCTGGCAGGCGCCGGCCAGACCGACGCCATCCAGCACCGTCTCCAGGGGCCGAAGCTTGGGGTGGGCTTCCAGGAAAAAGCCGTCATGGCCCACCGGCAGTTTCAATACTTCCTTCAAAGGGTGTCCATTTCCCAGTGTCATGCCCACGGCCAGCACCACCAGATCAACCCGGTCTTCGGTTTCGACCCCGAAAAGTTCGTTTTGGGCGTGAAGGACTACCCCGCCGTCCGGAACGCCGCGGATGCTGGTGACCTCTCCCCGGACAAAGTTTATGCCTGCTTCCCGGGCCCGGGTATACAGGTCTTCCCAGTCCTTTTTGGTGGTGCGAATATCACGGTAATAAAGGCGCAGGCGCGCTCCGGGGAACCGGGTTTTGAGTTCCAGGGCCTGCTTCAGGGCGGTGGGGCAGCAGACCCGGGAGCAGTAGCGGTTCCCGTCTTCCTCCCGGGAACCCACGCACAGGATAAAAGCCAGGTCTTGCGGGGCAAATTCGGCGCCGGAGAGCAGCAACTTCCCGCCGGTTGGTCCATAAGGATCCAGCAGCCTCTCCAGGGCCACGGTGGTGATCACGTTTTCCCGGGCCGCCCAGGATTCGTAGCGGCTGCCCCGGAGTTGGAAGGGAAGAAAGCCCGTGGCCACCACCATGGCCCCCACGGTAAAGGTCTCCCGGGTTTCCCCCGCGGCCAAATCTATGGCCTGCGGGGGACAGGCCTGGGCGCACAGGCCGCAGCCGTCGCAGTGCTCCAGGTCCACCACGTACCGGGCCGGAAAGGCCCGGGGGGAGGGCAGATAAATGGCCTGGCGCAGATTTAAACCCTCCTCCATCTCCGCGGGCGCGGCCACCGGACAGACCTGGGCGCATTGGCCGCACAGGTCGCAGTCAGCTTTCACCATTTCCGGGGCCCGGCGCACGGTGACTTGAAAATTCCCCAGATGGCCGGTCACTTCCATTACCTCGGCGGCAGTTAAGACCCGGATGCCGGGATGGAGCATCACCGCCGCCATCAAGGGGTTAATCAGACTCAGGGCGGTTTCCCCCTGGGGAAAGGTGCGGTGCAGCTTGTTGGCCATGCCGCCCAGGATGGGCTGGCGCTCCACCAGGACCACCGGAAAGCCACCGTCGGCAATATCCAGGGCGGCTCGCAAGCCCGCGGGGCCGCCGCCGATGACCAGGGCCTGCCGCGTCACCGGCACCCGGCGCTCCGGCAGGGGCTGGGCGGACCTCACCTTGGCCAGGCCCATTTTGATCAATTCCACCGCCTTGGCCTGAGCGGCCTGAGGCTCCTGGGAGTGCACCCAGGAGCACTGCTCCCTGATGTTGACCATTTCCAGCAGATAGGGATTCAGGCCCGATTCCACCAGCAGCCGGCGGAAAGTGGCTTCATGGAGCTTGGGGGAGCAGGCCGCCACCAGCAGCCGGTTCAGACTGTAGTCTTGGATATCCTTTTTAATTTCCTGCTGCCCGGCTTCAGAGCAGGTATAAAGATGGTGGCGGCAGACCGCCACCCCAGGGAGGATTTGCCCCTGGGCCGCCAGGGCTTCGGGGTCGAGGACTCCCGCGATGTTCAGGCCGCAATGACAGATATAAATTCCGAGGCGGATTTCTTCAGTCATTTTAGAGCTATCGGCTATCAGCTATTCGCGGTCGGCTTTTAAACCTGATCGTTCCCCACTAATTTATTTAAAGCCGCTTCCCAGGCCTGGGAAAACTTTCCCGCCATGGCCACCACTTCCCTCCGGATCAGGGTGATGGCGCCCTCGTCGCAGATGTTGCGGCAAACCCCGCAGTAACTGCACCTTTCCACTCGCAGGAAGACCCGTTCTCCCTCTCGGACAATGGCCTTGACGGGACAGAGGTCGATGCATTTGAGGCAATCCGGCGGGCACTTCCGGTCATCAATAATTACTTCTCCGGAAAACTGGGGATTGACCACAATGGACTCATATTTGCAAACCCCCAGGCACTGGGTGCACCGCAGGCAAAGATCGGGCCGGGGGAGGGTCAGGAGTCCGGTCTCGTCCAGGATGATGGCCTGGCGCGGACAGGCCTCCAGGCATTTGTGACAATGTTTGGGACACTCCTCCAGGGAATTGGCGATGAGCTTCAACTGCTGGCGGCACCAGTGGACTTCGCCTTCGGACTGCGGCGGACAGGGCTCCGGGCACTTGTTTTTGTCCATTTGGATTTTGGGCAGGAAGGGGGCCAGCCCCTGATGTTGGGCCAGCATGGCCTTGGGCTGCCCGTTGTAAGTCAAGGTGACTGCCTCCAGGGGGCAAAAATGGGCGCAGACCTCGCAAAGCACGCAGCGCCGGGGGTCGATGTCGATTTCGAGGTCGGTCTCGCCGGGAATGATGGTCACCGCCTGCCTGGGGCAAACCAGAGAGCAGATGTCGCATTTGATGCAGGCCTGCTTATCCAGGCGCAGTTGCACCTGATCCACGTACATCCGGAGCGTCAGTTCCAGACAGTCGGCCCTTTCCCGTTTTTTCACCTGGGGGATCATGGAACTATAATACCGTTTTCGGTTTCCGGTTTTCGGCTAAGAATTAAAGTGATATCATGGTGTTCCGGTTAATATTCATCAGTTTTACCGAGATAACCTGGTATAAATTTCTCCCAAAGCCCCGAGTAGATAACCGCTAATTGTGACTTATGGTCACCAAGGAAATTATTTTTACGTTCCCTTGGCTTCCAGGCGGCGGTGGAATTCCAGGGCGCGGTGCTTCAGTTGGCGGCGGCGCAGCCTGGCCTTGAGATCAGGAAACTCGGTCAGCAAGAAGTCGAATTTTTCACACGGCCCCAGATCCGGACACTGGTAACACTGGTCCAGCCCCCGGTCCAGGGCGCAGCGGCGAATGGGACAATCCTCATGGCCCCGGCCATCCTTGCAACCCGGGCACTCCGAGTGGGACCGGAACCATTTCAGGCCCTTGCGAAGCTCCTGGAAGCTAAAACCCTCTTCGCCGGGGAAACAATGAAGCCACCAGTTGGACCGGAAGCGGCTCAGATATTCCTGGAGGTGGGAGACCGTGTCCAGAAAGACGGGATTGCCCAGTTGGCAATCGTCACATAACCCGCAAAAGCTTGCTCTGATCATGGGTTTTTCTCCTGGCGCTTACTATCCGAGGGCCTGCCAGCAAGCCCCCCCAAAAGAATTGGTTTTTCCCGTCACTGAACCAGGGCCGCGCTCATCTGGGCCTCCAGTTCCTCATCGGTATAGCGGGTCAAGGTTATGGCTTCTGCCGGACACTCCGCCACGCAGGTCCCGCAACCCCGGCACATCTCCTCCTCCACCCCGGGGTAGCCGCCGGCCTTTACTTTCACGGCGCCATAGGGACAGACCTCCAGGCAGGTCAAACAGCGGCAACACCTGCCCTGGTCAATTCGGGCCGTGATTTCTCCGCTGGCCAACTCCGTCTGGAACAGGATGGCCGCGGCGCGGACGGCCGCGGCCTGGGCCTGGGCTACGGTTTCCCCCAGGCTCTTGGGATAGTGGGCCAGGCCGCAGAGAAAAATGCCATCGGTGGCGGTCTCCACCGGACGCAGTTTCTGGTGGGCTTCGAGAAAGAAGCCCTCCAGGGTCAGGGGGATGCCCAACAGCTTGGCCAGGCGCCCGTTGTCCGCGGACGGCTCGATGCCGGCGCTCAGGATGACCAAATCCGCGGCCAGGGCTATTTCCTCTTGCAGGAGTTCGTCCCACAGCCGCACGGACAAGGGGCGCCGCTTGGCCGCAGTCAACCTGGGCGGCTTTTCCGGTTGGAAGGGGATGAACTTCACCCCCCTTTCTTTAACTTCCTGGTAATAATCCTCCCGGAACCCATAGGCCCGGATATCCCGGTAAAGGATGGTAGTATCCAGCCACGGGTAACGTTTCTTGAGCAAAAGGCCGTTCTTGATGGCTTCGCTGCAACAAAGACGGCTGCAATAGGGATGCTCCGGCTCCCGGGAACCCACGCACTGAATCATTACCAGCCGGCGGGCTTCCTCCAAACGAGAGTCCTGGTCATGGATCAGGCCCTCCAGTTCCAGTTGAGTGAGAACGCGAGGGTCCTGTCCGTAAAGATAAAGCCCCTGGGGGTGAAATTCCCGGCCGCCCACGGCCACCAGTACGACGCCGTGCTCCAGGAGGCGCTCCACAGGGCGGGCTCGTCCTTCTCGCCGCACCTTGGTGCGGAAGCTGCCGGCGTAACCTTCGCAACTGACCAGTTCGGAAGAGGTGAGAACCTCAATATTCAAATGGCCGTAAACTCTGGCCTCCAAGTCTTGCACGAATCTCGGGGGGTTCAGTCCCTCCAGGGTAAAGTGCAGCCGCCGGGCCACTCCTCCCAACCGCGGGGAACGCTCAATTAAATAGGTGTGAAAACCCTGATCCGCCAGGCAAATGGCGGCGCTCATTCCCGCCACGCCGCCGCCCAGCACCATCGCCCGGGGAATTACCGGCAGAGTCCTGGATGTCAGGGGATTCAAAGCCCGGGCCCGGAGCGCCGCCATGGTGACCAGTTGCAGGGCCTTCCTCTGGGCCGCCGCCGGCTCCTCCTGGTGGACCCAGGCGCACTGTTCCCGGATATTGGCCATGGTGAAGTAACCGGGGTTCAGTCCCGCGGCCGCCACCACCTCCCGGAAGAGAGGCTCATGGGTCCGGGGGGTGCACGCGGCCACCACCACCCGGTTGAGGCCCAAAGCACGGATGGTATTCGCCAGGCGCTGGGTGGATTCCACCGCGCAGGTGAACAGGTCGTCCTCCACGTGCGCCACCCCGGGGAGCCTCCGGACCTCGGTTGCCAGTTTTGGCAGATCAATGGTTCTGGCGATGTTGGTGCCGCAATGGCATAGAAATACCCCGATCTTCAGGGAAGCAGCCGGCTCGGCTTCGGGCAGTGGCCGCCGGGTGGGGAAGGCGCGGCGGCTGACGGTCAATAACTGGGCGGCGGCCTGGGCCGCGGCCCCGGCGGAAGTTACGGACTGGGTGATGTCCATGGGCTCCTGCGCGGCGCCGCAGGTCAATACTCCTGGCCGCCCTGTGCATATAGGGTTGCCGGAGAAGGACCTGATAAAGCCGTGCTCATTCAGGGGAATGCCCTGGACTCGGGACCAATGGGCCAGATGGGGGGGAGGCCGCAAACCCACCGCCAGCACCGCCAGGTCAAAAGGGGCCTCCACCGGCCGGCCCCGAGGGTCCGTATAGCGGATTAGGACCCCGCCTAGGGGCAGGGGGTCCACCCGGGTCACCCGGGAGCGGACCAACCTTACCCCTTTTTCCTCCGCCTGCCGAATATAGGCTTCATGGCCCTTGCCCTGGGCCCGAAGGTCCATGTAAAAAATGGCGGTCTCGGTCTCCCCTTGGGGTATGAGTTCCCGGGCCACCAGGGCTTGCTTGAGGCTGGCCAGGCAGCAAACAGAGGAGCAGTAAGCCGCGCCCTGGCGCAAGTCCCGGGAGCCGGCGCACTGAATGAAGGCAATGCGGCCGGGTTCGGTTAAGTCCGAGGGCCGCAGCAACCGGCCTTGATGCGGCCCGCCGGCGCTCAACAGACGCTCAAACTGAAAACTGGTGACCACATCGGCCTGGCCGGCCCCGGGAAAATCCGACCCCGGAGCCGCCTGGGCGCCGGTGGCCACAATGACAGCCCCCACGTGGAGCATCCGGTTTTGCGGCGTCTGGCGGAAATTAATGGCCCCGGTGGGGCAGGCCTGGAGGCAGGCTTCACATTTTTTGCCGCGCCACAGCCGACAGGCATCGGCAGATATGACGGCAGCCTGGGGAATGGCCTGGGGAAAGGGCACATGAATGGCCCTGGTCTGGCTGAGGCCCAGGTTATAGGGATCCGGAATCTTGATGGGGCAGACCCGGGCGCATTCCCCGCAGCCGGTGCACCTTTCCTCGTCAATATAACGGGGCCGCCCGCTGAGGTTGACCCGGAAGTCCCCGGCTTCCCCCTGGAGCTGCACCAGCCGGGTCAGGGTGAGAATGTCGATTTGCGGATGCCGGGCGACCTCCAGCATCCGGGGAGACAGGATGCACATGGCGCAGTCGTTGGTGGGGAAAGTCTTGTCCAACTGGGCCATGACGCCGCCCAGGGAGGGTCCGGCCTCCGCCAGGGTCACCGGCAGCCCCAGGGCGGCGGCGTCCAACGCCGCCTGCTGCCCGGCCACTCCGCCCCCCACCACCAGCACCCGGGAGCTCACCACCCGCCCCAGGGGATGGACCAACGCCTGGTTCGATTCCGGTTCCATGGGCCGATTAAAGTCGGTGATTGCCAACGATTCAGCCATGAACAAGGCCATTAATTCTCGTTCCCAAGCTTGGCTTGGGAACGCATTTACCCGCCAAGTTAAGCTTGGCAACCATTTTCGTTCCCAAGTGCAACTTGGGAACGAGTGGATGCTTCGGTTGCTCGGTTCATGGCAAGTTCAGTTCGGTAGTTTTATTTAGCCGGTCTTATTTTTTTTCTTCGAGTTCCCGCAGGCGCTGTTCCGCCGCTTTCTGGCGCTTGACGGCATCCTGCTGGCGCTTGGTGGCGTCTTGCTGGCGCTTGCCGGTATCTTCCATTTTTTGTCTCCGGCGTTCCTGGTCCTGCCATTGCTCTTCCCGCTTCTGCCGCAACTCTTGCATTTGCTTATCTCCAATGGCCCCTGAATCGCTTTGGGCCAAGACCCTGCCCGCCAGGCCGAAATTGCCGGGTATTACCAGTAAACCTGCCAAGAGCATTGCCCTTATTCCCATGAGCTTCTTCATCTGTTCTCCCTCCCAAGGCATGATATATGTTTGTATCTGGCAATGTCATCAGCTCTCTTGTTATTTAGAAAAAAGCTGCGATATTGTAGGCATAATTTAATGACGTTATGTTTAATTCTTAAAGATTGTCCATTTCTTTTATTAAGCGTGACAAGGTTTCCTGGGGATCAGGATTTTCCGCAGGATCGGCCAGGATCCGGTTTATCAGGCGGCGTCGCAGTTCCTGGATCAAGCCCTCCCCTTGCTCCAGCAATTCCGCCCGGGCGGCGCTGACCAGGCCTTCCCGGATGGCCATATGGCGCAAGCCCTGAATAATATCCAGGAAGCGCACATCCTGGGGGCATTGGAAGGAGCAGCGGGCGCAGCGGGCGCAGTGCCACAGGGCCGGAGAGGACAGCAGCGGCCGCCGGAGGCCGTAGAGGATTTGCCGGATAATCAGGCTGGGGGAAAAATCCGGCTCGATTTCGCTCACCGGACACGCGGCAGTGCAGACGCCGCAGGAAAAACAGCGCAGGAGGTGCTGGCAGCCCGGCTCCCGGGCCACTTCCTCTTTGAACAGGGGATCCAAATCCTGAAGGCGAAGTTTGTCATCCATTAGCGTAAATCCAGTTCACCCCCACCCCGGCCCTCCCCCCTTGAGGGGGAGGGGGCTAATGCCAATTGCCGTCAAACATGCAACATTTAACTGGCGTAGGGGCGGGGTTTCCCCGCCCGTCTTGGGCGCTTCAGCATTCCTTCGGGCGGGGTGCCCCCGCCCCTGCCTTCTGACGGCAACCTAGATAAATCAGTGGGCGAACACCGGGCGAAAACAAGGTTCGCCTCTGCATTTTAGCGTCTTTGCGCCTTGGCGTGAGACCTATCTTTTTGAAGTAGCGCATGGATTTCAAGTTAAAGTAATGGCGCCGGTGGGGCAATGGTCGGCGCATTTATTGCATTTTTCCGCGGCCTGGACCAGGCGGGTGCAAAGCTCCTGGTGGAGCACCACCACCGCGCCGTTGACCACCTTAAAGACCACCTTATCGGCCGGGCGGGGCCCCCGTCCAAGGCGGGCCTCATCGCAGTTGCCCAGGTGGTATTCGCACATGGTCACGCAAATGCCGCAGCCGTTGCATTTTTCCACTTCAATGTGCATGGCCGGGGCCGCGGCCGGGGCCGGCCCCAGCAGTTCATGCAGGGCTTCGATATACCCGGCGAAATCCGGCTCATGGAGAACCGGGCAGTCCTCGGGAGTCAATTCCCCCCGGCCCAGAGAAGCCGCAAACTCCGTGCAGGTCAAGCCGCACCGGCGGCAATCGGTCCGGGGCAAAAACTCCCGGAGTTCTTCTACCGACGCCATTATTCCAGTCCCACCCAGGCCCCTCCCAGTTCATCGGCCACCCAGAGATTCTCCGGCCGGAAACTGCGATACTGGCAAAGTTCGGCAAGCAAAGGTCCCTCTTCCGCCCCGGCGCGCCGGTAATAGGTCGCCTTGGGGGTCTCCGGCTGCACCAGGTCAAAATTCTCGATTACCACTTCCCCTGCTTTGAGCAGAGTGTGACAACGGCTCAAACTCTGAGCCCATTGGCTCGAGGGAGTGTCCGGGGGGAGGTCAAAAAGGGCCACGTCGGCCCGGGCCCCCGGCCCCAGATGCCCCCGGTCGGCCAGGCCCAGGAGCCGGGCCGGCAAGGTGCGGGTGGCCCAGGCCCATTCCGAAAGAGAAAATTCCCGGCCCGGCAGTTGCCTTTCCCAAGCCGCGGGGCGGGCCGCCCGATCCCAGAGCCAGGAAAAACAGGGGGGAAATTCCGCCGTGGGGTCCCAGACCGGTCCACAGACGGAAAAAGCGAGCCCCGGCCCCTGATATTGCAAGGCCAAGCGCATGACGCCCAGGGCCCCGTTTGCCTTGGTCTTAGGGTTAAGGTTCAGAGGGTGATACCAGCCGAAATCCACTTTTACCGGCTGCTCATTTGCAATGCTGGAGGCGTTGCGGGCCTGGAACCCCAGGTCGGCGGTGCCGCCCTTTTCCAGGTGATCCAGGGCCTGCTCCAGTTGGCGCTCCTCGGTCAAAGCCCGGCCCAGGGCCGCCAGATGAAAGGCGCGCGTTTCGGGCAAAGGCGCCTCCAGAACCTCGGGACCGGCCTCCAGGTTAAAGCGCAAACCGCACTCCAGGGCCAGCCTGGTCAGGGTCTCCAGGGTCTTGGCCGCTTCCATGGTCCGGTGGGAGTAATAAGATTGGCGGTAGCGGACAAAGGGTTCAATGAGCCGCAGGTCCAGGGAACGGGTTTTTTCCTGCAAAGATTTGATGGTCTGCCCCAGTTCCTCCAGTTGGCCGGGAGATTTGAGGGAGCTATCCAGGTCCCTTAAATTCAACGCCAGGGAGGCGGAGGTGTCCACCAGGGGAAGGGCGGCCAACTGGCGATGGACGTAACCGGCGGTGTACAGCGTCAGGAAGGGTTCATGGACATGGGTGTAACCCGAAGCCGCATAGAGTTGTCCCAGCTCCTTAAGGGAGGGAAACCGGTTCCATAAGCGCAGGAAGTTGAGGCCGTAGGTAGCCACCTGGCCGCGCAGATCAATGCCCCCCGGCGCCACCACCTGGTCCCGGGCCTGAATGACCCGGTCCGGGTGCGGCAGGTGAGCGACGATCCGGTCCCCTTGAATAAAAAGATCCTGCGTCGCCCCTTGCACTCCCCGGGCTGGATCGTACAGGCGCCCTCCGGTTATTTTGATATTCATTTAAATACCAATTGTACAGTCTCTCCCCTAAACCGCCTTCATTAGGTCAAGAAGAATTTCCCGGTCGGAGGGCCAGGCCGTGGGGAGCAATTTCTTCAAGACCATGGGAAGCCCATCCATCCGGTAAGCAACTTCGGCGGCCTCCAGGCCGACCAGGGCCACCGGAAACACCACCTGGGAGCAGGAGGTGGTTCGGTTGGCAAAAGGACTCAGGGACACCACCGGCACCTGGCGGTCCTGCAGGGCGCGGCCTTGGTCCTCCGGGAGAAACCAAAACAGGTCCGCCCCCACCACCAAAATAGCGTCAACTTCATCAAAATCCCCCGGCGCGGCGGAGGTAAGTAAACCGCCCTCATGGCCGAAATCCGGCGCTTCCGGGACGCCCAACTCGTTGAACAGCAGATGATAGAGGCCGCCGGAGTTGAAATCGCTGGCCAGGGGAAAAAGCACGAAGGGCTGCTTCTCCCCCAGATGGGCCGCCAGGCTGCCCAACTCATCGAGCACCGCCAAGCCCTGGTTATAGACGGCCCCCCGCCCGAAAAAGATAACTCCGAATTCGGCCTTAGAAAGAAACCCGGCCAGCCTTCTGGTCCCTTTGACCGCCGGCCCCGGCCCCGGGCTTCCCTGCAAATGTTCCCGAATTCCTTTCAGGAGGTGCAACTCCTGGCCGGGATCGACCTGGACAAACAGGTGGCAGAATTTGGCCACTTCCGTCCGGTAGAGGTCCACTGCCGCCACCTGCCGATCTTCCACCCCCCTTTCCGTGAACCGCCCCCGGGCAAAGACGCTGTAGCGCACCAGGTGGCGGGGGCAGGAGTGCAAGGGGTTGGCTCCCCAGAACAGCACCGTGTCCGCCTCATCCCGGATAACCTCCAAGGGCGCCCAATAAAGGCCGTGTTTTCTCACGCTGTGATAATAAGGGGCTTTAAAGGCCAGGTCGGCCGGTTCCAGGCGGGCCTTGAGGTTCCGCGCCAGTTGCAGGGCGGCCTCCTGGGCCCAGGAGCCGGTGTTGGTAAGCCCGTAAATCAGAGGCCGCCGGGCTTTGCCGAGAATTTCGGCGGCATGTTCCAGGGCCGCCCCATACGATATTCCCTGGAGCCGGCCGTTCAGTCTCCCCAAGGGTTCCAGGATGCGACGGCGCTCTTTCTTCGGATGGAATCTCTTGTAAGGAAAGAACCGGCTCAGTCCCCAGAGGCAGACATTGGACACCTCCAGGAGCTGACCTCCGGCCATGGCAACATCCAGGTCGTCACACAGGCAACCGCACCCGGTGCAGATAACGGATTGCTGACCGACTTCCACCTTTCCTTGCACCCCAGTTGGTTTAAACAAGCACATATTACCACCAATGGCGGCCAATGCCCATATGAAAAGGGGGTGGGGTTAATTCTTTCAAAACTGCTGTAAAGTGCGTTTCCGGAGACGATGACAAGTGCAGTGGGCTATTATTGCCGTTTTCGGTTTTCGGATTTCGGTTTTCGGTTAGGAAAACCTGGAATACCAATAAGTTACAAATTGTATTTGTTGCATTTGAAAGGGAATAAAGTATAAAAGATCTCTTTTATCCACCTGCGGCGTCCGGCCGGTCTCTCCCCCTTCGCACCGGGGGGAGGCGTTGGGTAACTTCGCCGCCATGGGGTTCGCTTACTGTTTTTCCATGTTCACCCCTGCTTGATCTGCCCGGGCTTTCCTCCCAAACCCCTTTTGGCGTCCTTCGCTGAGCTTCTGGGTGATTACGTAGAACACCGGTACAAAGGGGATGGCCAAAATGGTGGAGGAGAGCATGCCGCCGAAAACCACGGTGCCGATGGCCTGCTGGCTGGCGGCCCCGGCCCCTCCGGCTTTCATTAGCGGCACCACCCCCAGAATGAAGGCGAAGGAGGTCATGACAATGGGGCGGAAGCGGCGGCGGGTGGCTTCCACCGCGGCGTCGGCGATGGACATGCCGTCGGCGTGCAATTCCCGGGCGAATTCCACCACCAGGATGGCATTCTTGCTGGCCAGGGCAATCATCAGCACCAGACCCACCTGGGTATAAAGGTTGTTGTCGAAGCCCCGGGAAATGAGGGCCAGAATCACGCCCACCAGGGCCATGGGCACCACCAGGATCACCGCCGCGGGGTTGGTCCAGCTCTCGTACTGGGCCGCCAGGACCAGAAACACCAGGATAATGGCCAGGGCATAGATGAAATATGTCTGGCTGCCCACCTGCTTTTCCTGATAGGCCGTGGCCGTCCAGTCATAGGCCATGCCCTGTGGCAGGGTATGGGCGGCCACCTGCTCCATGAGATGGAGAGCCTGGCCGGAGCTGAATCCCGGGGCCGCGGCCCCGAATACCGAGGCGGCGGGATAAAGGTTATAGCGGGTGACCAGTTCGGAACCCAGCATCCTCTGGACGGACAGGAGGGTGCCCAGGGGAACCATCTCTTTCCGCTGGTTGCGGACGTAAAGGCTTTTGATGTCTTCCGGGCTCAGCCGGTAGGGGGCGGAGGCCTGCACATAGACCTGGTATGACTGGTTGAATTTGTTGAACAGGTTGACGTAGGCGGAGCCGAGATAAGCCTGCAAGGTATTGAACACGTTGTCCAGGGGAATTTCCAGGGACTCGGCCTTGGTCCGGTCAATGTCCAGATAAAGCTGGGGGCTGCGGGCGCTGAAGGTGGTGGCCAGTCCATACAGACCTGATTGGCCGCTGCCGGCCCGGATCAGCTCCATGGCCGCCTTTTGCAGCTCGACCAGCCCCAGGCTCTTGCGGTCCTCCACCATCATCTGGAACCCGCCGGATTGGCCCAGACCGCTGATGGGCGGCGGCACCATCACCGCGAATTCCGCGTCCTCCAGGGCGGCAAGTTGCCGCCTCAGGTTCTCGACGATTTGCTCCTGACTCAGGGCCGCGCCGCGCTTGTCCCATTTGTCGTAGATGGCGAAGGTGCTGAAGGTGGTGGGGACATTGGCGTTGTCCAGCATGGAGAAGCCGCCGATGGTGACCCAGGAAGCCACTCCCGGGACCTTCCGGAGAATGGCGTCGACTTTGTTGGAAACCTCCTTGACCCGGGGTTGGGACGCGGCGTCGGGCAGGCGGCCGGCGATAATGGCGTAACCCTGGTCTTCGTCGGGGAGAAAGCCGGTGGGGTGCAGGCTGAAGAGCAAGCCGCCCAGGCCGATAATGACAAAAAAAACCAGGACCATCAGCCCCGGGCGATTCACCATGCGGCGGACCAGGGCGACGTAGGCGTCTTCCACCACCGCGTAAACCCGGTTGAAGCCCCGGTAAAAGGCGTTGAGCTTTTTGCCGGGGTCCCGGGGGCGCAAATAAAGGGCGCACTGGGCCGGCTTCAGGGTGAGGGCGTTCAGGGCGCTGATGACCGCGGTGGAGGCGATTACCAGGGCGAACTGCCGGAACAGCTGGCCGGTGATCCCCGGCATGAACGCGGCGGGCAGGAAGACCGAAGTCAACACCAGGGTGATGCCGATGACCGGGCCTGTCATTTCGCCCATGGCCTTGATGGCCGCATCTTTGGGCGACAGCCCCTTTTCGATGTAATGCGAGGAGTTTTCCACAATGACGATGGCGTCGTCCACCACGATGCCGATGGCCAAAATCAGGGCGAACAGCGTCATGAGGTTGACGGTGAAGCCCAGCAGGGCCATGGCCCCGAAGGCGCCGATAATGGTCACCGGCACGGTGGTGGCCGGAACCAGGGTGGCGCGCCAGTTCTGGAGGAACACCATGATGACGATGAGCACCAGGATCCCGGCTTCATACAGGGTGTGGTACACCGCGTCGATGGCCTGCTGGATAAACTCCGTGGTGTCGTAATAAATGGCGAACTTCAGCCCTTCCGGAAAGTCCTGGTTCATCTCGGCCATGGCCTGGCGCACCCGCCGGCCCACGTCGATGGCGTTGGCCCCGGGCAGGGAAAAGACCAGGATCTGGGTGGCCGCATGGCCGCTGAGCCCGGCAAAATTGGTGAACGTCTGCTGGCTGAGTTCCACCTGGGCCAGATCTTTCACCCGGACGATTTGGGCGGTTTCCCCCCGGACAGTTTTCACAATGATATTTTCGAATTGGCTCACATCGGAGAGGCGGCCCAAGGCGTTGATGGTGAACTGAAAGGTCTGGTCCGGCGGCACCGGGGCCCCCCCCAGTTTTCCCGCCACCACCTGGACGTTTTGCTGTTTGATGGCGCTCACCACGTCCATGGTGGTCAGATTGAAGTAGTGAAGTTTGTTGGGGTCCAGCCAGACCCTCATGCTGTAAGAGCCCGCGCCTAGAACCTTGATTTGCCCCACCCCGGGAAGACGGCCCAGGGGATACTGCAGGTTGATCATGGCGTAGTTGGACAGAAAGGTTTCATCGTATCGGTCGTCGTCGGTATAAAGGCTCACCACCTGCAGAATGTTGGTGGACACCTTCCTCACGGTGATGCCCTGGGCTTGCACCGTCTCCGGCAGTTGGGATAAGGCCCCGTTGACCATATTCTGCACCAGGGCCAGGGAGGTGTTGAGGTCGGCGCCCACGGCAAAGGTGACGGTGAGGGTGTAACTGCCGTCGCTGCCGCTGGTGGAGGACATGTACAGGGAATTTTCCACCCCGTTCACCGCCTGTTCGATGGGGATGCCCACGGTGGTGGCCACCACCTCGGCGCTGGCCCCCGGGTACATGGTGGTTACCTGAATGGTGGGCGGGACGATGTCGGGATATTGGGTCACCGGCAGCTTAAAGACGGCCACCAAGCCCAGGATGATGGTGACAATGGCGATGACATTGGCAAAGATGGGCCGCTCGATGAAAAACCTGGAGATCATGGGGCGGCCTTCCCGGTCCCGGGCTGCGGGGCGGCGGGAGCTTTGGCGCCCGGGGTTTCCGGCTGGGTTGTCTTCTCAGGAGCCACCTGTTTACCGGGGATGGCCCGCAACAGGCCGTTGACCACCACCCACTCCTCCCCTTGCAACCCTTCGGTGATTACCCGGCGGCCATCCACCTGGGCACCCAGCTTCACCAGGCGGCGCGCCACCACGTTCTTCTCATCCACCACCATGACAAAGGGACCTTGCTGGTCATAGCCCACGGCCACTTCCGGGATGAGGAGCGCCGGTTTTGCTTCGGCCAACGGCGCTCGCACCCGGGCGAACATGCCGGGCATGACCCGGGCGACAGGGTTGGGGAAAATCCCCCGCAGCAGCAGGGTGCCGGTGGAGGGATTGATGGTTATGGCCGCGAAGTCCATGTAGCCCTCATGGGGAAAGCCCGGTTCATCGGCCAGGCCGAAATATACCGGCCACTTCACCTTATGGGCCTCTTGCTTGGCCTCTTCTTGCTTCTCGCCTGTGACCCTAAGCAAGTCCTGCTCATTGATATTGAAATAGACATAGATGGGGTCAACCTGGTTGATATCTGCCAGGACGGTGCTTTCGCCGGCGCCCACCAGGTTGCCCGGATCCTTGAGGCGGCGGCCGATGCGACCGTCAAAGGGCGCCCGGACTTCCGTATAGCTGAGATTGAGTCTGGCCAGGTCGCGCTGGGCCTCGGCGGCCATCACCGCGGCCTGGGCCGAGTCCCGTTCGTAGTGCCATTTGTCCACGTCCGTCTGGGCCGCGGCCTTCTGTTGCACCAGGCGGGAAAACCGGTCGTATTCGGTCTGGGCGTGCATCAAGCGGGCTTTGTTGGCCAGAATTTCCGCCTCCGCTTGCTTCAGTTTGGCTTCGTAGGTGTTTTGCTGGATCAGGAAGAGGAGTCGTCCTTTTTTCACGACTTCGCCGTCGTTGAACAAGACCTTTTCCAGGTAACCCTCCACCCGGGCCCGCAATTGCACCGTATTAATGGCCACGGTGTTGCCGGTGAATTCCAGGTAATCAGTAACCGGCCGGGACACCGGCTGGCTTACCGTGACCTTGGGAGGCGGAGGCGGCACGTAGACGTTCCTGTCGCCGCAGGCCGGGGCCAGGACCAGGGCCGCCAGGAGGGCCGCGGCTTGAACAAGTCCGGAGCTTAAAAAAGCCATTGGTTTTCTTTCAGCCATGATTCAAATTCCTGGTCCTTTGCAGGGAAAGCCATTTTACCGAAGACCGAAGACCGCTATCGATCGTTACCAATCCGGAGGCCGGATAAGGGTTTTGGGCTGTTCCGCCGGGGGCGGGGTATGGGCCGCGGGAGTGAGCAGCTTGCCCCAATTGGTGCGCGCCGCCATGGCTTGTTTAACGGCATCCGGCACAAAATCATCTCCTTCGCGCATCTGCCAGCCGCCTCCCAGGGCCCGGTAAACCGCCACTAGGTTGCGGGAAATATCTCCCAGGGTGCTGGCCAGATCGTCCTGCTGGGTCAAAAGCTCCCGCTCGGCGGTGAGAACCGTGGTGAAATCAGTGATGCCCTCGCGGTATTGCAGGATCGCCAGGTCCACGGAACGCTGGGCCGCGGCGGTGCTCAGCGCCAGGAAATGCGCCCGCTCCTGGGACTTTAAGAACCCGATGAGCGCGTCCTCCACCTCCTGCTGGGCCCGAAGGACCGCGTTCTGATAGGTGATGAGCAACTCCTGGAACCGGGCGTCCTGAACCCTTACCAGGTTGGTGATCTGGCCATAATTCAAAATATTCCACCGGAAAGAGGGACCGAAAGATCCGGTGCGGCTCCGCCACTGAAACATGTCACCCAGGGCGAAGTCGCCTACATTGCTGGCCTGGAAGCCAAAGGCGCCGCTCAGGGAAAAAGCCGGATAAAGCTCGGCCTTGGCCACCCCGATTTGGGCGCACTGCGCCGCGGCCCGGAATTCGGCGCTTTGAATATCCGGCCGCCGGCGCAGCAGGTCCGCGGGGATGCCCACCGCCACCTGGGGCGGGGGGGCGGGGATATTGATGGAACTTCCCAGCAGGTCCGACAGGTGCTGCGGAGGCACGCCCAGCAACACGCACAGGGCGTTTTTCGTCTGGCGGAGCTGACTTTCCAGGGTGGGGATGGTGGCCTGGGTGCTGGCCAACACCGTCTTGGCCTGCTCCACGTCCCTTTGGGAGGTGGTCCCCCCCTCAAAACGGGCCGTGGCGATCTGCAGACTCTCTTGCTGGATTGCCACGTTCTGGCGGGCGATGTTCAGCCGGTTCTCCAGGGTGCGGATGAGGACATAGGAACTGCCCACGTCGGCGGTAAGCGCCACCAGGGCGTTGTCATAATCCGCCACCGCCGCCGCCCATCCCGCATCGGCGGACTCAACTCCCCGGCGGAACTTTCCCCAAAAGTCGATTTCCCAGGAAGCCGTCAGCGCCAGGGCGGATTGCCAGTAGTTCGTGGGAGAACCCGGCGCAGCCGTCGGGGCCCGTTCACTGAGGCGGATATTTTCCACCGAGCCCCGGGCCTGTTGGGTCTGGGGATAGACCTGCCCGATGGCGGCGCCCAGTTGAGCCCGGGCCCCCAGGACCCGCACCCCGGCGATTTGCAGGGTCAGGTTCTGCCGGTAAGCGGTGTCGATGAGCCGGTTCAGGGTGGAATCATTGAATACCTGCCACCAGTTTTTCCCCTCCTCCGGCCCGGTCCGGAGCCGCTTATCCTCCGCCTCCAGCCACCGGGGGGCCACCGCGGCCTCGGGTTTCTGGAAGTCCGGCCCCACCTTGGCGCACCCCGCGGCCAGAAAAAAGACCACCAGCAAGAGTCGGCTGAACCCGCCGGATCTCATCCGTCTCCCCCTGGCACCTTGCCCCTTTCCGTAAACTTGGCAATGGCGGCTAAAAGGCTGTTGCTTAGCCGGGCATAACCCGGCCCGGAAGGAAGCCGAACAGGATTCTTATGAGATTGAAAGACACCGGTTGACTGATGCATATGAGGGTCTTTGATTTAAGGGCCCCGTAGTTTTCCCCCTGCCCCCGCTCCGATGTAGTGCAGTCCGCCGGGGGAACGGAAAATCAGACAAATACTATATTCCTTTGGAGGGTTTGTCAAAAAAAATGGGCCGCAAGCGGTCTTATCGGTCAGTCCATAGCAGTTGGCCATGAGCCTCCGGCTCATTCATAAACCATGAAAAGTATTGGTGGCACATCGCGGCCTTTGGCCGCAACCAAACTAAAAAATAACCTAATTACTTTAATCAAATCAAGGTGTTACAGGCAAAATCTTCGCG
>VGSO01000001.1 GCA_016874945.1 Deltaproteobacteria bacterium | reverse complement strand
ATGATAGGA
Organism: Deltaproteobacteria bacterium; assembly: GCA_016874945.1. Lineage (GTDB taxonomy): Bacteria > Desulfobacterota > Desulfobaccia > Desulfobaccales > 0-14-0-80-60-11 > VGSO01. The sequence goes on along the minus strand of VGSO01000001.1, from coordinate 39,169 downwards.
CAACCATTGGATATTACTGACAATCAGTTATGTCACCCTGAGCCGTAGGCGAAGGGTCTAGATTCTTCGCTGCGCTCAGAATGACAATAAATACAAAGGGTTGTACTGAAGCAGGCGGGTAATTAACGTTGTAGTGATAGGGGCTTATATCCATTAATAGCCAACAATCCTGGTCTCTGACCTTAAAACCTGAAACCTGACCCCTAATACCGTGTCCGCTTTCAGGTGCAACAAACTCAACCTGTAACTTATTGATAAATCTTATTTATTTTAACCGAAAACCGAAGACCGAAAACCGAAAACGGTAAAAAACCTAAAACCTAAAACCTGAAACCTGAAACCTAATCCCTATTCCCTATCCCTCCCTTTTTTCTTCGCGGGCGCCGGCTTACCCGGTTTGGGCAGGCCCAACAGTTTGTCCTGGTTGGGATGGGACCCCAGCCATTGCACCTGGCCGGTGTCCAGCTCGTAAAGGGCGCCCATGACCCGGGCCTTCCCCGCCTTCACTTTGCCTTTGATGATGCTGCTTTTCTGCAGCAGATCTTCCATGGCCTGGAAGACATTGGCCTTGACGGCCGCATTCACCAGGGCTTCGCCGGAAACCCCGGGGTTATCGGCCTTGGCCCTGCTCACCGCCGGCTGGATGGGCTTCACCGGGGCCGCCATGTGGCCGGGCAACTTGACCCCTTCCACCACTGCAGAGACCGCGCCGCACTGGCTGTGGCCCAGGACCAGCACCAGGGGTGTACTAAGATACTCCACTCCGTATTCCATGGCGCCCATTTCATTCACCCCGACGACGTTGCCGGGCACCCGGCTTACTAAAATGTCACCCACGCCCCGGTCGAAGAGAATTTCCACCGGCGCCCGGGAATCGGAGCAGGAAAGCACCGAGGCAAAGGGCTTCTGGCCCTGGCCGGCGGTCAAGGCCCGGCGCTCCCGGGTCTGGTTGGGATGCTGGGCCTTGCCCTCCACATAGCGGGCGTTGCCGTCTTTGAGCAGCTTCAGGGCTTCGTCGGCGGAGAGCCCCGGCCCTCCAGGGGCCGCGGCGAACAGGGGACAGGCGGATACTGCCAGGAAAACGGCGCATGATAGAAGAAACCTGGCCGGTTTCATGAATGAGCATACCTCCGAAAGTGTTTTGGCAGCCAGCCGCCGGCTGCCAGTAGCCAGGGGAATCACCCTTTTATCATGTTTTTCTCTAGCTGACTGCTGACTGCTTGCATTACTTGCCGCACTCCGGACAAGACGCCGGCGGCGGGCTGGGACTCTTCTTTTCCTCCTCGCCCTTCATCAGCTCCCGGGCCAGTTCCATTATCTGACGCAGTTTTTGGTCCACTTTAAAGTTGACGGTGTCCGGTTCCCAAGTCCCATCCTCCAGGCGCTTTCCCGCGGGCAGGCCGGTTAAGAGTTCCAGAGCCTCGTCCGCGTGGCCCACGGCCCAGACGTGGAACTTGCCTTCCTTGACCGCGTCCACCACCTCCCGGTCCAACATCAGGTCCTGGACGTTGACCTTGGGGATGACGACCCCCTGGACGCCGTCCAGCCCCCGGGCTTTGCAGACCTTGTAGAAGCCTTCGACCTTCCAGGTTACCCCGCCGATGGGCTGCACCTCGCCCCGCTGGCTCACGGAGCCGGTGAGGGCGATGTTCTGCTTGAGAGGCGCCTCGGCCAGGACTGACAGGAGGGCGATTAATTCGGCGCAGGAGGCGCTGTCCCCTTCCACCATGCCGTAACTCTGCTCAAAGGTGAGGCTGGCGGACAACGTCAGCGGCTTGTCCTGGGCGAAGCGGCTCCGGAGATAGCTTGATAGGATCAATACCCCCTTGTTATGGATGTTCCCGGCCAGTTGGGCCTCCCGGTCGATGGCCACCACCCCTTCTTTGCCCAGGGAGACAGTGGCGGTGATGCGGCTGGGGCGGGCAAAGGCATGGTCCCCCAGCATGTAAACCGACAGGCCGTTAACCTGCCCCACCACATCGCCGGCGGTTTCGATAAAGAGCATGCCTTCGTCGATGAACTCCTGCATCTTTTCTTCCGGCAGGTCGGAGCGGTAAATCTTTTCCCGGATGGCCTTCTCCACGTCGGAGCCGAAAATGACTTCATGGGTGTTGCTCCGGGCCCAGAAATTGGCTTCCTTGAGGACGTCCAGGACCTCCTTGAGCTGCAGGGTGAGCTTCTTGGAGTGGCCGGCCAGTTCCCCGGCGTATTCCACCAGGCGGGCCATGCCGGTTTTGTGCACCGGCATCAGTTTGTGCTCCTGACAGTAGCCCGCCACCAGGGCGGAGAACTTCTCCACGTGGTCGTCGGTCCGGCGCATCCGCCAGTCGAAGTGGGCCTTGATCTTGAAGAGCTTGGTGAAGTCTTCGTCGTAAATATAAAGAAGCTGATAAATATAAGGATCGCCGATGATAATGACCTTGATGTCCAGGGAGATTGGCTGGGCCTGCAAGGCCCGGGTGCTGATGAGGCCGATTTGCTCCGCCAGGTCTTCGATCTTGATCTCTCCATCCTTGAGGCAGCGCTTCAATGCCTCGTAAGAGAAATACCAGCGGAGCAGGGGCAGGGCTTCCAGGATCAGGAACCCCCCATTGGCCCGGTGCAGAGACCCGGGGCGGATCAGGGTAAAGTCGGTGACCAGGGCGCCAAACTGGGCCCGGCGTTCCACCGCGCCGAAGATATTGGGATAGGTGGGGTTGCCCTCCAGGATTACCGGCGCGCCTTTGGTCTTCGAGTTATCCACCAGCACGTTCACCTGGTACTGGGTGAACGTCGGCTCCGGGGTGGGAAAGGGAAAAGGGGTGGGCGCGCCGGGGCGGCGCTTCAGCTCATCGATATTTTTGAGAATCTCCTCTTGCACCTCCTTAAAGTACTCCAGAACCTGGCGCAAGTTCTTGTATTTTTCCCGCAATTCTTCCATGAGATGGCCCACCACGTACAGGGCCACGTCCTGGTCCAACTTCTTTTCCTTCTCCTGAAACTCTTTTTCCATCTTGCGGATGCGGCGGATGGCTTCATTCATCTCCGTGTGCAGGGCGCTGGACTTGGTGCGCAGGGCTTCCCGTTCCTCGTCATTCAGGGCCTTGAGCTCTTCCTCGCTCATGGGTTTGCCCTCCCGTCCCGGGAAAATCATCAAGCCCGTGGGGGAGATGTTGAGGATAAAGCCCTCCTCGGTGGCCTTGGCGTCCAGTTCCTGAAGGATGGCGTTGCGTTCCTGGGTAAAGCCGTGCACCAGGGATTCCCGCCGGCTGGAGTAATCTTCGCTCTCGAAGACTTCGGGGATCCGCACCCGCAGGGTGGCGATGAGATCCTCCATGTCCGCCTTTAGAACCCGGCCCTGGCCCGCGGGCAGGCTCAGGGCCTGGGGACGGTCCCCGTCTTTGAAGTTGTGAACATAGATATAATCCGGCGGCACCGGCATGCCCGCGGCCAGCTCGGACACATAGGCCATGATGGTTTCCGTCTTATTGGCCCGGGGCGGCCCGGCCACGAAGATATTATATTCCAGGTCCTTGATCCCCAGGCCGAACTCCAGCGCGGTCACTGCCCGATCCTGGCCCACCACTTTCTCTTTCAAGGGGGTGAGGTCCAGGGTGGTTTCGAATCCCAAAGAATCCGGGTCACAAACGGCGCGCAGATTTTCCGGCTTCAATTCCCACGTGCTTTGAGACATGTCTCCTCCTCAGCTACAGGTCAATCGTGGTGGTGCTTGGAGTTTGCTTCTGCTAGGGGATGCAACGGGCATACCCGGGGATTTTGATAATCCGGGCCTTCCGTCTGGATGGTGGCATGTTCCAGTCCGAAGCGCTGCCGCACCAATTCTTCCAGCTCCCGGGTGAGGCAGTCCCGGTCATTCCGGCCGTCCACCCCCACATGCACGCTCAGGGCATAAATGCCCGACGCGATGGTCCACACGTGGAGATCGTGCACGTGGGACACTCCGGGATGGGCTTCCAGGGCCGCCTGCACCTGCCCCAGGTCGATATGTTTGGGTGTAGCTTCCAGCAAAATATCCCCGGCCTCCCAGACCAGTTGCCAGCTTCCCACGATGATCATCACCCCCACCACCGCGCCGGCCAGGGGGTCGAACCAGTACCAGCCTTGCCACAGGATGGCCGCGCCGGCGGCGATGGCTGCCACCGAACCCAGGGAGTCGGCCAGCAGATGGAGAAACGCGGAACGGATATTTATGCTGTGCTCCCGGTGGGGGAAAAGGACGAACATTCCCAGGAGGTTCACCAGGAGCCCCAGGGAGGCGATGATCAGCATGGGAAAGCCGCTGATGGCCGGCGGCTGATAAAACCGCAGATAGGCCTCGTAAAGTATGTAGGCCGCCATGCCCCACAAGATGAGGCCGTTGACCAGCGCCACCAAAATTTCCAGGCGGTGGTAGCCGTAGGTCTTGCGGAGAGTGGGCGGCTTGCCGGCCCAGTGCAGAGCCAGGAGGCTTAGGCCCAAGGCCCCCACGTCGCTGAGCATGTGGCCCGCATCCGCCAGCAAAGCCAGACTGTTGGTAAGCAGCCCCCCCACCAGCTCCACCACGAAAAACGCGGCCTGGGTCCAAAAGGCCACGGCCAGGCGGCGGCGGCTGCTCAGGCGGTGGGGGTGGGGATGGGAGTGAGTGTGGTCGTTCAACCTAGTTGTCTCTCCGAAGTTTCTAAAACTTATTATGTGGCTTATTTTTTGCAATTTCAAATACTGCAACTCTCATGTTAAATTAAACGATTATACTCATCGTTTTATCTACAAGCGGCAAACTGAGATTTTCAAAAATCGGCCAGAAAGCTCCACCTGACGGTTGAACTAATATTGAACAGACGCGGGCGGCTGTTCTACATTATTGATTTTTATAGATTTAAATAGCTGATTTCTTTTAACTAAAACCTGAAACCTAAGACCTGAAACCTGAAACCTAAAACCTAAAACCTGAAACCTAAAACCTGAAACCTGAAACCTGAAACCTGAAACCTGACCCCTGAAACCGGCCTCACAGCTCTTCCATCTCAATGGTCAGGATCTGGTACGTCCGGAACCCTCCAGGCGTCTTGACCGTAACCCGCTCGCCCGGACCCCGGCCCAGCAAAGCCCGGCCCAGAGGCGCGGTCTTGGAGATGAGACCCCGGGCCGCGTCCGCCTCCACCGCGCTGACTATCTTGAATTCCTTCTCCTGGCCGGCGCCCAGGTTCCGGACCCGGACCCGGCAGTTGAATCCCACCCGGGTAGGATTGACGTTGCTGCCCACCAGGACTTCGGCGTTGGCCAGTATCTGCTGGATGTGCCGGATGCGGCGGTCCACTTTCTGCCGCTGGGCCAGGGCCGATTGGTAGTCCGGATTCTTCTCCAGCCGGCCGCCATGGGCGGCTTCCTGCAATTCCTGGACAATCTGGGGCCGCTCCACCTGGCTCAACAGGTCCAGTTCCTGGAGAAGGTTCTCATAACCGGCCCGGGTTAGTAAAATCTTTTCCATTTGAAATGATAATAAACCTACATATAAATAAGTCATGAATAATCAGGGGCTTTTCCCAATGCGTCTATTCTTACCCAAAAAGCTAAGCACGGTCAAGGCCCTTGGCGACTTTCCTTGCATCTTTAATCCTTCGCGTCTTGGCGTCAGGAATTGAGTCAACGCCAGAAGCCAACCCACAACATAAGCCCAAATAGCAAATCCCCCCATGTTGTGCTAAAGTGCCCCCATGTTCCACCGCCTCACCCCCGGCCTGGTGCTGCGCTCTCCCTGGCGGCCATACTTTCCCCGCCGGGGCGAGCGGGTCCTGGTGCTGCAAGCGCCCCAGGTCTTTCCGCCCAGCCACCCCACCACCCGCCTTTGCCTGCAACTGCTGGCCGCAACTTTGACCGAACACCCCGGCGCCCCGGTCCTGGACGTGGGGTGCGGCTCCGGCATCCTGGCCCTGGCCGCCGCGGCCCTGGGCGCTCCCTTCTGCGTGGGAGTGGATCTTAGCTCGCAAGCGGTGCAGGTCTCCCGGGACAATGCCCGGAGGAATGGGTTGGAAAGACAGGTTCCCGTGGTCCAGGGGTCCACCGAGGCCATCAAAGGCAGTTTCCCGCTGATCATGGCCAACCTGCCCCTCCCGGTGCAGTTGGCCAAAGCCGCGGAACTGTCCCGATTGGCCGCGCCGGGGGCCGCCTTGATCCTTTCCGGTTTCAAGGACACCCAGGAGGAAGAGCTCCTAACCCTTTACCGGAAAATGGGCTGGTCCCGGAGGCGCCGCGCCACTCAAGATGAATGGGTTATCGAGATGCCCCCCGAGGGGAGTTTCACCTGGGTGGCCTGGCGGCTGGTCCGATAGCAAGAGAGTAGCGAGGGATTATGGATTCTGTCAGGCCGTTGATAAATTTCTATTTGTGTGAATTTGCCATTCTGACCAAAGCGCAGAATCCAGTTGTTGCAATTACTTCATAGATTTCCTGCATCGTTCAGGATTTTCTCAACCGCCGGATAGTCGGTGGCCTCTTCCCAATAGACAGATTGTCTATCCTCAAAATAGGCATTTATGCCTATGGATTTTTTATCTTACATACCATTAAAATATCATGCAGTAACTGCTCAGTCCTCCGGTGTTGAGCGCAAATAAGCCTCAGGAAGGAGAAACTTCCCATGCAACAAGACGTTACCGGGCCACAAGTCGCCGGGAAAGGATTGATGCTGCCAGGAGAGGACCATGGCCAATGCCAGGCATCCTTTCCGCCAGGGAGGCCAACTAACTGCTTTTGCCCATGATTCAGTTGGTTGTCCATCTAAAATAGGCACTTTTACCTATTTATTATAATCTGGGGACTCATATAATCAAACCTAACATGAAACTTTAATTAAAGCAGTTGGCCATGAGCCTTCGGCTCACCCATAAACCATGAAAAGTATCAGTAGCACAGGCTTTCCAGCCTGTGCATCTTGAACTTTTCAAGGCAGGAGGAGGAACTCACAAAAATTAGTTTCGTAGATAAACATAGATAAACATGAGGCTTCGTAGATAAACATGAGGCCAAATGATGTGATTAATCCTTAAATTGAGGAGAACACCCATGGAAAGACGAGATTTTATCAAGTACGCCACCGGCGCCTCGGCCGCCTTGATGTTGGGTACCAAGCTCCCCTGGCTGGGAGCCAAGCCGGCCCAGGCCGACCACATCGCCCGTCTTGACATCACCATCACCGATTGCATCAAGGAGATGGCGACCTTTAACGCCCTCTCGGTAATTGCCGGGCCCGGCAACGGCGAATGTTACTTCTGGATTTACAAGATGACCGCGACTCTGGGCGACGGCCGGGTCATTGACCTTCCCGCCGATTGCCCCGGCCCCACCCTCTTTGCCACCACGGGGGACATCATCTCTCTCAGAATCACCAACGCCCTGGATGAGCCACATAGCCTGGTCATTCGAGGAATGTTCAACAGCGGGCCCATCCCGCCGGACGGCGTCCCGAGAGATTTCATATTTGCGGCCGGCGCCCCGGGCACCTATCTCTATTTCGACTCCCTGAATGCCCCGGTGAACCGGGTGATGGGGCTGCACGGCGCCTTCGTCGTCATGCCCGCGGCGCCGGCGGCGGGGCAAAAATGGACGCCCTATGCCAATCCCACTCCCCAGGTGCAGCAATTGTTCAACGACCTGGGCGCCGCCGCCCACTTCCCCGGCCTGGCCTGGGAACAGGCCAATGCGCCCACCCAGACCCCACCCTTCCGGCAGTATATCTGGCTCCTCAGCCAGGCCAGCCCCCTCCTCTTCCGGGACGTGGGCAGCCTCCCGGCCGGGCAGATCTTCCCGGCCGCGGAATTCGTGCGGAGATTCACCAGAGACGCCTTCGGCCGCAATAATCACGACCTGACCGTGGCCAGCGACATCCCCCAATACTTCACCTCCATGGGCCAGTCCGGCCATTTCTCCCATAACAACCCGGTGGTCACCCCCATGGCCCGGGTAGGCGAGCCCTGCGTGCTCCGGGTCCTGAACGCCGGGTTGATGACCCATTCCATGCACATCCACGCCAACCACTTTTACCTCCTCTCGGTGGACGGCGTGGTCATGGGCGCCCCGGTTCCCGCCAATGCCACCCTCACCCGCCCCGGGGTCATCTGGGTGGACACCTTCCAGGCCAACCAATTCGGGGCTCCCTCCAGCCGGTATGATATACTGATGCTCTTCCAGCGGCCGCCGGACGTTCACAATGTCCGGGGCATCGGCCTGGCGGACGCTCCGCTTCCCACTGCCAACGGCGCCACCACCTGGCCGCCCGTGGAGGAGTTTGACCTGGCCTTCGGCAATACCATTCCGGTGCGGCTGTCGCCCCTGTGCTATCCGGCTCACGACCATTCCGAGCCCTCCCAGACCTCCCAGGGGGGCAACTACAACTGCGGCGTCATCGGCGGACAATATTTCATCGGCGACCTAAACATCACCCTGCCGCGCTTTAACGTCAACGACCGGTTTGCCGCTCCCGGCAGCAACCCGGATATGCCCCTGCTGCCGCCGCAGACCTTCCCCATGGACGAGGATTTCGCCATGATGCTCGGTCTCGATCAAGTTCCCCAGATCCTGGTGTATGGCATTGACGAGGCGCGGCGCGACGGCGTCATGGGGCCCAGCAAGGACTCGGAGTTGTTATCCCAGACTCCCCGGCCGCCGTTCCCGCCGCCCTTTGTGGACCCGGCGTTCCCGTAAACCTTCCCTGAGATTTTAAAGGAGAACGAATATGTCATTCCAAAATCCAGCGTTTCGAGTCCTTCGCAGGTCGGTGGCGGGCATGGAGGGGATGCACAGCAAGATGTTCGACCCCCCCAGAGAGAGCCCGGCCACCCCGGATCTGGTGGTTCGCCCGCCCCTGGCGGTGCCGCTGACTGCCGCCAATTTTCCCTTTCCCAACCCCGTGCCGGAGGTCATGGCCGCGGCCGGTTTCCTGGACCGAAACCCGCCCCGCCCGCCTAATACGGTGCATCGGTCCCTGTTGCACGGCATGATTATGCCCACCTGGGACAACCGGCCCATGGACTTTTTCCTCATGAATGACCCTACCGGCATCAATGAAGCGATTGACGGGAGCTTCCCCGCGCCCACCATCCGGGCCCCCCGGGGCTGCGATTTCAAGTGCGAAACCCAGGGCAGCCCGCAACCGCCCCACACCATCCACTGGCACGGGTTCGAGCCCACCCCCATCAACGACGGGGTGGGGCACTGCTCCATGGAGCTGGGCCGCTATACCTACCAGTTCCAGCCCAACCACATGGGCAGCTACTTCTACCACTGCCACCGGAACACCGTGCAGCACTTCGAGTTCGGGTTGTACGGCTTTTTCGTGGTGGACCCGCCGGACGCCTTTTATGCCTCCATTGCATCCGTCAACCCGAATGGCTCCGTGGTCCTGAACAACCGGCCCATCGGTTTCAGCCGGCCGTCCCTGGGTTTCCCCAACGGCAGCCGCCGGGTGGCGGCCAACCTGGCGAACTTCCCCCAGTTCAACCAGCATCCGTCGTACCGCGTCCCCCTGACCAGTCCGGACCCCCAGGGCCAGTTTCCCACCAACCCCCATGCCTATACCGTCCATTACCAAAACGAGGCCATCTGGGTGTTCGACGACCGGGACATCCGCTGGTCCCGCCTGGCTCAGAATTCTGCGCAAACTTTTCCCGTGGAAGGCACCATACCGGGGGTCAACGATAATTTTTATTCCCACGGGGATCCCCTGGTCCCGGTCCTCCCCACGGATTTCTTCGCCTTCAACGATTACCGCTCCACCCACTGGTACGTCACCGGGGTCAACGTGCCGGGCCCGCTGGGGGGAACGGGGGACCTGCCCCCGGGCATCGTCGTCCCGCCGTATCTGATGAGCGGCGTTTCCGGCGTCCAGGTGTCCATCAACTCCCGGGTCAACCGGAACATCCTGGTCCGGGTCCTCAACGCGGCCTACAACAGCGTCCGGGTGACCTTCCCGGTGAACATCGTGATCATCGCCTGGGACGGCCGGGCCCTGGGAGTGCCGCCTTTCGGCACGTACAATTCCCCCGTGCTGGTGCCGGCCGGCACCCCCATGGAGTTCAGCGTGGCCCGGCGCTTTGACTGCCTGATCCGGGAGAGTGCGCCCTTCAGCGGCTTCGCCACGGTGGACTTTCTGGACACCTTAAGGGGTCGCTCCCGGAGATTTACCGCCCGGATTCCCATCAATATCACCGCTTAACCCGGCTTCGGACCGCGGCCCCCCAGGGGCCGCGGTCCCGCGTGAGGTTTTATTAACCTGGTAGTTTTACCTATACCTATCCAAAAAAGTACCTATACTAAAATAGGTAAAAATGCCCATTGATCGTTTCCTCTCTCGCATCAATAATTAAGGTTAAAACTGCCCTGTTGCCGGATCACCCCGGGGTTGGCCCGGCCAGGCCCAAAAAAAGGAGACAAGAATCATGTTGAAGAAGGGTAGAGTCCTTTTGTTGGCCGCGGCGCTGGTCCTGGCTTTCGCCCAGGCGGCGCTGCCGGCTTTGACGGCCGTGGGTCCGGTAAACCCGACTAACGGCTTTCCCGTCTGGTACCGGGACTCCCTGGGCCAGACGGTGACGTTGTCCGTCCCGCCCAGCCCCCTGAGCATTCCGGACAATGATCCCGTACTGGATGGGTTCCCGGTTAACCCTTTTGCCCTCCAGATCGGCTTCAACAGCGAAGCCATGTATTGGCATAGCACCGCCACCATGGACCCCGTCAGCAATCCCGGCGTTCCGGGAGATGCCTTATTGGTTCTGGCGTTGGAGGCCGCTTTTGCCCAAGGAGACGCCGCCAACGGGGATCAGATGGTCTTCGCCCGGGTCCGGATCCGCATTGACACCACCGTCGCCGGAGACGTCACGGTGACTCATCCTTACGGCGCCCGGACCTATCAGAACGTCCAACCGGGCAACCGGTCCATCAACGACACCATTGACATCGGGGCCGTGCCGTTAAACTTCAATGCCGCGCGGGTCGGGGATATCGGGCCTTTCCTGAAGCAGGTGGGCGCGCCTCCGGGGTCTCTCGGTGACGCCGCCACCCTCGCCCCGGTCACCGGCAGCCCCACCGGCAACAACTTTTTCCGGGTCAACGGGGGGGGTTGGAACAACGCCCAGACCAACCTGTTTGTCACCGGGGCCGAGTTGTTCACCGGCGTCCCCTTCAAAGTCACCCAGTCCACCGTTAGCGTGCCGGCCGTCGGCGGGGCCACTGCCCAGGTGTTCGCCAACTTCCCCCGACCCATCCCCGCCGGTTCGACGATTACCGCGGGGTTGCCGGGCCAGGCGGCCGTTCCCTTGGTGAGGCAGGGCGCCACCGCGGTCTTCGCCGCCCTCATCCCCTGGGCAGCCCCGGCTTTCCCGGCGAACGTGACGGTCACCGGGACCATCGCCGGCCCTCCGGTGCAACAGACTATTCTGACGGCCCCCCTCAAGGACGTGGTCACCATCACCAAGGCCACCTATGCCATCGCCACCCGGACGTTGACCGTGGCGGCCGTTTCCTCCGTGGCCGTCAACCCGCCGGCCCTGAGGGCCTTCTTCCCAGGTGCGGGGGCCGCCGGCCGGCTGTTGAACGTCGGCGGGGCCGACACGGTGATCGCGAACGTCAATGCCCCGGTTTCGGTCACCGTGAGGTCCGCCTTGGGCGGCGCGGCAACCATCCAGACCACTCTGTTGCCGTAACTAACCTTCAGCCTCGGGGGCCTAAGGCCCCCGAGACCGGTTAACCAAACGGGGTTCTCCGGGCGTCTGGCCCGAGGATCCCCTCTTTATTATAAGGCTTCTCCAGTTTTGCCAAATTAAGCCGCAAAAGCATGAAGAGGATGACCGTTGTAATTAAAATGGAGTAAATTGCAGGGGAGAAAGGGGAGGAGAATAGGTTATGCAAGCTTCTAAGTTAAGGGCCAGTTTTATCCTGGCCATGGTCTTGGGACTGGCTCTTCTGCCCGGAGCCGTTTGGGGGCAATCCCTGAAAACCATCCTGGTGCCTGAGCCCCCCACTATCGGCAGTTTTGTCCGGGATAGAGCCGCGGCCATCACGTTGGGCAAGGCCCTGTTCTGGGACATGCAGGTGGGCAGCGACGGCTTCACCGCCTGCGCCAGTTGCCATTTCCACGCCGGGGCCGACAACCGGACCCGGGCCCAACTCAACCCCGACACCCTGGGGGGGGATACCACCTTCCAGGCGGGCACTCGCAACACCAACCTGAGCAGGTTCAAATTCCCCTTCGTCAAGTTTGTCAATCCCAATGATCCCAGCCAAGGCGTACTCCGGGATTGGAATGACGTGGTCTCTTCCCAGGGGGTGCGGCTTTTCCAGTTCACCGATATCGTTCCGGGAAATGCCGTGGATGCCGGGACTCCCCTAACCGACCCCATTTGGGGCAGGAGATTTCGCCGGGTGGAGCCCCGCAATACCCCCACCGTGATCAATGCCGTCTTCAACTTCGCCAACTTCTGGGACGGCCGGGCCAACAATATCTTCAACGGCGCCAACCCCTTCGGCGCCGCGGACACGGACGCGACCGGCAATCCCAACAGAAGGATCGTGGCGAATATCAGCGGGGCGCTGACCCCGGTGGTTATCCGCATCCGCAACGCCAGCCTGGCTTCGCAGGCCGTGGGACCGCCCCTCAGCGACTTCGAGATGTCCTGGAGGGGACGCACCTGGCCCAAGGTGGGCAAGAAGATGCTCAGTCTGCCGCCCCTGGCCCAGCAGGTGGTGCACCCCCAGGACAGCGTCCTGGGCGCCCTCTCCAAGTCCACCCTGGTCTCCGGGGTGCCCACCAATGTCCCAGGCATCAACGCCACCTATGCGGACTTGATCAAGCAAGCCTTCGCGCCCCGGTACTGGAGCAATACCACGCAATTTGTCACCTTTGACGCCAATGGGCTTCCCACCGTCCAAACCGGCGCCCCCGTGGGCACCGATCAGTACAACCAGATGGAGGCCAATTTTAGCCTCTTCTTTGGCCTGGCGGTGCAGCTCTACGAGGCCACCCTGATCGCCGACGACACCCCCTTCGACCGCTTTCAGGAGGGGTTCCCCAATGCCCTGACTCCGCAGCAGGTGTTCGGCATGCAGATTTTCCAGGGGAATGGGCAGTGCAATGTTTGCCACCTTGGCCCCGAAATGACCGGCGCGTCGGTGGGGAATCTGCTGGCGCCTCCCGATCCCGTACCCGGAGTCCCGGTTCCTGCCCCCGACCCGACCAAAAACCCGCCCAACGCCATAGAACTCATGCCTTTCTCGGTGGGTGACGCCCTTTATGACGTGGATTTTACCAACATCAGCGTGGTGCGGACCGCCAACGACCCCGGCCGGGCGGGGACCGCGCCCTTTGTCAACCCCCGCACCGGGGCGGAGTATCCCCTGTCCTGGGCCAGTTTGGCCATCCTGAAACGGGACGGGTTGCTGCCCCCCTCGGTGGCCGCGTTTACCCCCGATCTGCCGGTTGGTTTCAGACCCAACGATACCCGTCCCACGCCGGACCGGGCAGTTAATGCCGGCGCCACCAAGGTCCCCCATCTGCGCAACATCAACCTGACGGGTCCCTACTTCCACAGCGGGAGCGCCGCGACCCTGATGCAGGTGGTGGACTTTTACTCCCGGGGCGGTAACTTCCGGTTTGGGAACTTCCCGGATGTGACCATAGATGAGGATGGGGATATCCCCCTGGAGATTTCTCCCATCGGCTTTATCCGGGGCAACAATGCCAATAAATCGGCCGTGGTGGCCTTTCTCATGGGCCTCACGGATCCCCGGGTTCAGGAAGAGCGGGCGCCCTTCGATCATCCCCAGCTCTTCGTTCCCCATGGGGTGAACTTCTCGGTCACGCCGCCCGCCGACTTCGTCATGGAGATTCCGCCGGTGGGCGCCGCCGGCCGCATTCCGGCCGGGCTGCAGCCCCTGCAGCCATTCTTAAACGTGAACCAGTTCTTGCATTAACAGGAGGGCGAAGTTACTTTCCCGGCGGCCGGGTTCTCCCAAGGGGACCCGGCCGCCTTGGTTATTTCTGTTTTCGGCAAAAAAATAATTATTATAAGCAGATAACTAAAAAATGGATTGGAAGTGAAAAAGGCATTATTTCTATATATTTCCTGAAAAAATCGGATAAAATAAAACGATTTCGAATGCAACTCTTCTGTATAAGGGTAGTAATATAAAGTAAATATTATCTATACGAGACAGCGTAGATGTATGCTTGACAATTTTGTCTTCAGGAGTATACTTTATCAGAAACCGGCTTAAGACTATGAGGTGAAATATTTAGGTTAATCCCCCGATGGGGGGGAGTTTACACAAGCTTTATGAGGAACCGTAAAATGAAATTGGGGAAATCTTGGTTGGCGGCGTTTTTGGGCATCTTGCTGGGAGCATTGGGTTGCGGCGGCCCCGGAGCCCAGCTGCCGCCCCCGCAGATCATGGCCCAGGCGGACTCCCAGGCCAAAAACCGCCTCCAGGAGCAGTTGTTAAAGCAGGTGGCCCAGGCCCAGGTCTCCGCCGTGGATTTTAAAGATTATAAAGTCGGCCCGGAGGATCTCCTGGAAATCAATTTCCTGGACACCGACAAGCTGCGTGCAGAGATCCGGGTCAACGGGCAGGGTGAAATCAGTCTGCTTCTGGTGGGGATACTCAAGGTGGGAGGTTTAACCACCAACGAAATTGAAAAGAAGCTGGTCCAATTATACAAAGAAGAAGATATTCTCAAGAACCCTCAAATCAGGGTATCCGTCAAAGAATTCCGCCACCAGAAGGTGGCCGTCACCGGCGCGGTTAACAAACCTGATCATTATGCCCTCATAGGACCCCGCTACCTGCTGGAGGTGCTGGGGATGGCCGGCGGACTCTCCGACAAGGCCGGCGAAGTGGCGCATATAATCCGCTCCCAGAAAGGATCATCCTCCCCCCGTGGCGTCTCGTCTTTTTCCCCGGGCACGGAGACTGTGGTGGTGGATTTAAATCGGCTGTTGCTCAAGGGAGCGGTGGATTTGAATTATCCTATCCAGAACGGGGATGTGATCCATGTTCCCTTTGCCAATCTCGCCTTTGTGCTGGGAGCGGTTCACAAGCCGGGGGAGGTCCCTGTCAAGAACAATATGACGGTGACCAAGGCGGTGGCCCAAGCAGGGGGTCAGCACATAATACTGGCTTCCAACAGCGCCACCATTTTAAGGGTGGATGAGAATGGCCAGCGCCAGACCATTCCCATTAACATCGCCTCTATCACCAAGGGACATGAACCCGACGTGCCCCTCAAGGAAAATGACATTGTATTCGTGCATGAAAGTGGGATGCGCCGGTTTCTCTTCGACTTAAAGATGTTTAACCCCGGCGCCGTCGGCGCGGGCATCCCGGCCATGTTGTAAATAAAGGCTGGACGCCAGCCGTAGCGGTCTTTTCCTGAAAAATCAGGAAACGTTGACCTGGATTTTGCCGCGGCCTGGAGGTTTGGTAACCTAACACTCCATGGCCAGATTAACTGCCGCCCCAGAAATTTGACCCTTGGCTAAAGGGTCTGAGATTCCGGATCAGCAAGGATAAGCGCTATGCCAAACGATGCCCAGAGTCTGATGCCAATGTCAACCTCCCCATCCATGCCGGCGACACTGGAAACTTATTACAAGACCGAGTTTGAGCAGGCCTCTAATTTACGGGATTACTGGAATATCATTAAAAAGCGCAAGTGGTGGTGTCTCGGCGTGATGCTGGCGATAGTGGCCACTACCTTATTGGTGTGCTTACTGATGTCGCCCATTTTTAAAGTCACCACCACCATTCAAATCATCCAGGACAACCCTTCGGCCATCATGGGAGGGACAAGTTCCGACCCCCTGGGAGCTTTAACCGCCAGCAGCTCAATTGATAGGTTCTATGAAACCCAGTACAGCATCTTGAAAAGTCCCACTATCCTTCTGAGGATCATGGACACCCTTAACCTCAAGGAACATCCCTCTTACAAGGAGATGGAACAACAGTACCCCAAAGACCCCCCCTGGGTTATTCGAGAGAAGTACGCCAAATATATGTATGACAACCTGACGGTGGAGCCGACTAAAAATTCATTTCTGGTGGACGTCTCGTATAAATCCACGGACAAAAATCTGGCCTGGAAAGTCACGGAAGTCATTCCCAAAGAATATCTGAAACTCGCCATGGTCGCCCGGGAGCAGTCCTATACCACGCTGAGGGAATGGTTGGATAAGGAGCTTGTCCGCCTGGGTCGGAAGTTGGAAGATTCGGAAAAAACCCTTTACGGCCATGGCCAGCAACAAGACTTTTTGTCCCTGGAAGGATCCGAGGAAAACGTGGTCGTCAGGAAGTACATTGAGGTGAGTAAATTATTGACCGTGGCCCAGGCGGAAAAGGCCAATAAAGAGGCGCAGTATCGCCAGATCAAGGAAAAAGGCGCGGATGCGCCGTTGATCACCAACCATCCTTTGATCACTCAATTGCGCCAGTCGCTGATTGACCTCGAGGCCTCGGTTTCCGGACAAAGTAAGATATTCGGCTCCAAATTCCCTGAATACTCGGCCATTACCGCCAGGATGAAAGATCTGCGTCTGCGTCTCGCCCAGGAGGTCAGGCGTCTCGAGGCCAGCATCAAGGCGGATTTCGAAGCGGCCTCCCGCGCCGAAGCTTTACTGCAACAGGAATACAACCTCCAAAAAGCCAGGGTTATAGACCTGCAGAACCTCCTGGTGCATCACCACGTCTTAAAGCGCGACCTGCAAACCAACCAGACCCTTTATGAAGGCTTGCTGGCCCGCATGAAAGAGGCCAGCGTGGCCAGCACCATGGTGGCCAGCAACGTGTCGGTAATCACCCCGGCCAAAGAGCCGTACGAGCCCTGGATCCCCAAATTGTTGTTGTTTCTGGCCCTGGCCGGGGTCATTGGATCCATGTTCGGTGTGGGGACCGCCTTCTTCGTAGAATATCTGGATGACTCCATCAAGACCACCGATGAAATGGAAAAGATCTGCCACATCCCTTCTTTGGGAGTGATTCCCCTGGTCAGCGCCGATTCATGGAAACTTCCCATGATCACCGCCGATTCCCGAAAGTTGCCCTCGACCACCACAAACCCCTTTGAACTTATGGCTTATAACAATCCTATGTCGATGATGGGCGAAGCCATCCAACACATCCGCACGTCCATCTTACTCTCAGCCTCAGGGTCCGCGCCCAGAGTCCTCATGATCGCCAGCGGCGGCCCCGCAGAGGGCAAGACCACGGTTTGTTTAAATCTGGCCGCGGTGTTGGCCGGTTCTGACCGCCGATGCGTCATCTTGGACTGTGATCTTCGGAAGCCCAGAATTCATCAAGTCCTTGATCAGCCCCTCCGTCCCGGTCTGACCAACTACCTCACCGGCACCGCCGCGTTAGAGGACATTATCCGCCCCACGGATATACCTAACCTATATTTTATTCCGGCGGGGCCAACTCCACCCAACCCCAATGAACTTTTCAGTTCTGCGGTTTTTGAAAACCTCTTAAATCATCTCCGTAGAGAATACCAAAACGTCATCATTGATTCCCCCCCCATAATTGGTTTTGCCGATGGCCGGACGATTTCCACTTTCGTGGACGGGGTCCTGTTCGTGGTCAAACACCATTTCACCACCCGGGAAATCGGACGCCTGGCCATCCAACTGTTGACCCAGAACCACACCCGCATCCTGGGCGGCATTTTGACCATGACTCGCGTGGGATATGGCGGCTACTACGGCTACTACAGGGATTACCAAAAATACTATGGCGACGCTGCAAAATCCGGTAAAGGCGAGCTTTCGGATGAATCCCGGCCAGGCCGGCAATAACTCACCGGCAACCTGGGGCGCCGCAATTTACTGGCTTGCCAAGGAGCAGTTGGAAAGAGGTCTTTATTTGCATTCATCTGAACATTCTATTATAGGGGTTGCCCAAAGTAATTTTCCCGTAGGGGCACGGCTCGCCGTGCCCAAGGTACAGGGGCACAGCACGCTGTGCCCCCTACGTCAAAAAACAATCGGAAAAAACTTTTGGCAATCGCTATAAATATTCGAGTAAATGGAAGGGAGAATGGACATTAATAACCTCGACAGCAAGATTGCCAAAAGCAAAGAAGTCTTGAAAGAAGCCCTGGCCAAGTTCCCGGGCCAAATAGCCCTGGCCTGGACTGGAGGCAAAGATTCCACCACTACCTTGCATCTGCTCCGGGATTTGTGCGGCGGCCAGGTCCCCATACCCGTGTTGAATATCGATACGGGCGTAAAATTTAAAGAAATTTATGAGTTTCGTGACCGCCTGGCCCAGGAATGGAACTTGAACCTCATCATTGTTCGTAATGACGAAGCCCTAAAATCCCTCAAGATTGCGGAAGATAAAGAAGAATGCTGCTTCAGGCTAAAGGTGGAGATGATTGCCAAATCCATCGTCACCTATGGCTGGCAGGCATTGATCACCGGCATGCGTTGGGATGAACAACCGGAACGGCAAAAGGAAGAGTATTTTGCTCTCCGGGAAGCTCCCCCTCATATCAGGGTCCACCCTATCTTGCATTTTACCGAGATGGATATCTGGCAATACATTAACGATTTCCAGGTGCCTTATTCCAGCCTTTACCGCCGGGGCTACCGGAGCCTGGGATGTGAGCCTTGCACAAAAAAGGGCATTCCCGGCGGCGCCGAAAGGGTGGGCCGGGATCAACGCAAAGAGGAGATCATGAAACGGTTAAGGGGCATGGGATATTTCTAAATGGCTTCTTTTTCCTCTATCCTGAAGCAGACAGCCACCGACTCCCTGGTCGTTTTCAGCTTCAAAATCTTGGCCGTGCCCATCGCCTACCTTATACCTTTGATGGTGGCGCGTCTTTATGGGGCCCAACTGCTGGGCACCTATTCCATTGTGGCCAATTTGCTCTTAACCATCGCGGTTTTTTGCCGTTTGGGGTTGGACCAGGGGATCCTGCGTTTTGTCGCCGAGCTGCAAGCCAAAGGAAAGGCCGGAGATGCCCAGCGCCTGTTATGGCCGGCTCTCTTCCTGGCAACCTCGTTGAGCGGGGTGCTTACTCTGGTGATATTTTTTTTGGGCGACTGGCTGGCGCACCGGTTTCACGCTCCCCAACTGCCCACCATGTTGACCTTTGCCGCATTTGCCCTCCCGGTCATCGTGGCGGCCTTTATGTTCCGGGAGACCATTAGAGCCTTGGGAGGGGTCCGTTGGGTAATCTTTCAGTACAGTATTTTAACCCCTCTGCTTATGTTGGTTTTAGCCACCCTCCCCGCCTTTCTGGTTCCCCAGGTGATTTTGCCCGCCAGGACCCTGGGATTGGCCCTGTTATTAAGCAATGTCCTGGGTTTGGTCTTCCTGGGAGTGAAGCTCAGGGTGGATTTGAAGTGCCAAACTTACGCCCGGGAGAATTCGTTCCGTGAACTGATGCGCTATAGTTGGCCTCTCTTTTTAAGTTCCATTATCATGCTCTCCATGAGTTCGTGGGACAACCTCATCCTGGGGCTTTTCAACACCCCGGAAAAGGTGGCCTACTATGAGGCCGCCATCAAGACCGCCAGCCTGGTGGTCTTTCCCTTGGTGGCCATTAATGCCGTGGTCCCGCCGCTGTTTGCCAAATTTTATCACTGGCAAGACCATGCCGGACTGGAGTCGTTGGCCCGGGCCACGGCGGGCTGGACTTTTTCCTTGGCCCTGCCCTTATCCCTGGTGGGTCTCCTCATGGCCGCCGACCTGCTCCAATTCTTCGGGATGGAATTTGTGGAGGCTAAGTGGGCCCTGCGCCTGGTGGTCCTGGGCCAGCTCTTCAACGTAGCCTGCGGTTCGGTGGGCTACATCCTGGCGATGACCGGCCACCAATGGTCCTACACCCTCATCCAGGCCGGCTCCACCGCAGTGGGTATTCCTTTGATGATCCTCACCTCCTGGAAATATGGCCTGACCGGCCTGGCGGGGGTCAGGGCATTATGGCTCGTAGCTCTCAATCTGTTGATGAGCTGGGCGGTGTGGCGCCATCTGGGCATCAAGGCCTTCGCCGGCAAGGTCCAGGCAATACTGGTGGGCGGGATCATCGGTGTGGCGCTTTTCTATATTGCTGAACCTTATTTGGGTGTCATCGGGGGGCTGGTGGTCTTTTCTCTGGGCTATCTGGCGGTGGTGGCCAAACTTATGCGTGAAGAATTTGCCCGGTTGCTGCGCCAACCCCAATTTGAGGAGATCAAATGACTTCCAAGCCCCCCAATATCATCTTGATCGTCCTAGACACGGTGGGGGCCAAACACCTGTCTCTGTATGGCTACCCGCGACGCACCACCCCCAATCTGGAGGAGATTGCGGGGGAGTGTATGGTGTATCCCCGTTGCTTTGCCACCTCCAATTGGACCATGCCATCCCACGCCTCAATGTTCACCGGCTTGTACCCCAGTCAGCACGGTGTCTATGAGGGAAATTTGACCCTGTGGGACAATGTGCATCATCTGGCCTCCATTCTTAAGATGGCGGGTTATCAAACCCTGGGTGTTTCCGCCAATGGCCTGGTGGCCCCCGCTTCAGGATTATGCCCGGATTTCGATTATTTTAAAGACCTGGGTTTTGGACTCTTTGATCAGTTTCTGGATAGAATGCAACACAAGCCCATGGAGAGTTCTAGGGAACTTTGGATAGAGCTGACACGGAAATTATCGGTGCGGCATTTTTGCCAAGCTTCCCTCCAGCACTTTTCTAAGAATGGGGGGATCGGCGAATTGATCAGGTTGGTTCAATGGGTGGCCAAATCAAGTCTGCAAAGCGTGCTCAACCCGACCCCCATAGATAAATCATCAGGCCTTACCAAGGATACAGTCAAGATTTTTAACGAAATCTTTGATACTAATATTGTCCAGAACGATCACCCTTTTTTCATATTTATTAATTTTATTGAAGCCCATCAACGTTATCGTCCACCTTTACGATACAGAAAATTTTCGCATTGGTATGACAAACAATTGCTGAGTAGTTTACGTTGTTATAAGACCGAAAATTCTCCTGCTAAGGAGAACTTTATAAGAAAATACCTAAACTTGTATGACGATGAGATATATTTTCTGGATCGCATCATCAGACAATTATGGGATATTTTTAAAAATACCAAGTACTTTGATGAAACACTGATCATCATCACCAGCGACCATGGGGAGCACCTGGGAGAAAAGGAGCATTATGGACATTACCTTTCTCTCTACAACGAGTTAATCTGGGTTCCCCTGGTGGTGAAATTTCCCCGGGAGTATGGGAAGAAAGGCGAAGACCAACGTCTGGTGTCCTTAACCGACTTCTATTCCACCATCCTGGACCTCATTGGCAGCCCCATGCCGCGCCCCTGGACTTCCTTATCTCTTCTGGATGGGCAAACGAGGGAACTGGCCCTGGCCCAGTTGGTTTTACCGGAACAGTTTAAAGCCCAACTGGAGGCCAAGCGCAACCTGTGCAGAAAAACGGGGGTGGACTATTACCCCCATATCCTGGCGGTAATTACAAAGAATGGCTACAAAATAATTGAAGACCGTCCAGGCAATCTCGAGGTTTATAACCTAAATTCCAATATGTCCGAGAATCATAACTTAGCGCCGCATCTAACCCCCGAGGCTCTGGGGGCCTATCATGAGCTGCTGGAAGACATTAAGATAGAGACCAATTACTATGAGGCGGTGGAAGATGGCGTAACAAGAACCGGTTTGGAGGGGATATTATCCAACAACAACTAATGAGGTCAAGATTCGAACCTAAGTAAACCTAGTAAGACAATATCTAGCGCGGGGGGAGCGGGATGGCAGGGGCGCGGGGCGAATAGGGACAGACTCTGGCCCGGTTCCCCTGACCTGGGTATACTGAGCTGCAAGACATCCTGGTTTGCTCATGGGGGCGAGAGTCATTGGCTAATGATTCCCGAATTGCGCTGCCATTGGCTTTTTAGGTGATTTGTGGGGCTGGGGCCTGCGATGGCTTTGATTTTAGATTACTGCGCTTTGTTTGAAAGGAGCCGCCGGGATCAAGAGTGTCCTGATCCTGGCCAGATGACTTTCCCTGGGCCCGTCGTTCCTTAAAGTCAAGCACCAAGGAGACCCCATGAGCAAATATGAGGATCTGTTTGCTGAAACCTACCTTAGCCATTATAACCGGGTAAATTATAAGGTAGATCCGCGCCTCATGTTGGATGCATCAGCACGGAACCTTGATGCCACTTACGGCCCTTATATAAACCACTTGGCCCCGGGGAGCCGGGTCTTGGACCTGGGCTGCGGCACCGGCCATCTTCTCTGCTGGCTCTCCCGAAAACCGGGCCTCATTGCTGTGGGGGTAGACCGGTCTCCCAGTATGGTGGCTGCGGCCCGCCAGTTCCTCCCAGAGGCAGAAATCGTGCTCGATGACGGCCTGTCCCACCTCCGGAACCATCCTGCCGGCTTCTCTGCCATTTTCTGTCATGACGTCCTGGAACACTTGCCCACCGACGAGATCTGCGTCGATTGGGTCACCGCGGCCCGCCAGGCGTTGATTCCCGGGGGGTTCTTCATCTGCCGGGCGCCCAATGCCGCCAATATCATCGCGTCCCACAGCCGGTACATGGACTTCACCCACAAGCGTTCCTTTACGAGCTTTTCCCTCATCCAACTGCTCGAGACGGGGGGTCTGGCGGATTGCCGGATCATCCCCTTGAGGCACCATGCCTTGGTGCGCCGCATCCACCTCGGAGCCGTGACCTTCTTTCACCGCGTCCTTTACCTCTTCTGCGGGAAGCGGCTAGAACGCCACTTCCACACGAATATCATCGGGGTGGGTTTCAATCGGGGGAACTTCCATAAAGATAACGCCAGGCGTTGAAGTGCGGAGGATGAAGTTGGGGAAAAAGCTTACCCATCAGACCAATCAAGGGGAACGTCCCCTTAATGCCTCCCGCGGACCAAAGACCGTGAAGATACTGCACGTCTTGGGGAGGATGGGAGCCGGCGGCTTGGAGAACTGGCTCATACAAGTGCTGCGTCATATGGACCGGAAGCAGATGCAGATAGATCTCCTGGTCCGGGAAGCGGGGCTCTATGACCGAGAGGCCCAGGCCCTGGGCGCCAATATTTTTGTGGTCCCTTATCCTTCCTCCCCTCCGGTTTTTGCGGCCAGATTCTTCCGCCTCCTGCGGGAACACGGCCCTTACCAGATTATCCACAGCCATTTGCCCCTCAGCGGTTTTATTCTGTTTTTAGCACGGTGGGCAGGAGTCCCAGGCCGCATTTTTCATTGCCATATTGATGAAACCATCCTCAAAACCAAGGTTAATTGGCGGCGACGTTTTTCCCTGGCTCTATCCCGACATCTGATCCGGAAATACGCCACCCATGGCCTGGCGGTGAGCCGTGTCGCCGCGGTGGGGATTTTCGGCGACAACTGGCAGTCCGATCCCCGCTGGCGGTTTTTCCCTTGCAGCATTGACTTGGCGCCTTTTACCGCCCCGGTGGACCGGCAGGAGGTGCGGCGGGATCTGGGCATTCCGGCTCCTGCCTGGGTCATCGGCCATGTGGGTAGATTTTTCGCCCAGAAGAATCATGCCTTTCTGGTGGAAATCGCCCGGGAGGTGGTCAACCGGGAACCCCAGGCGTATTTTCTATTGATAGGGGATGGCCCCCTCAAACCGGCCATCCAGGAGAAAGTGGAGCAGGCCGGACTGACCCGGAACTTTATTTTTACCGGAGTGCGCCGGGACGTGCCCCGGCTGATGCAGGGGGCCATGGATGCCTTTCTCTTTCCCTCTTTTTTCGAGGGCATGCCCCTGGTCATGATCGAGGCCCAGGGCGCCGGATTGCCCTGCATGGTGAACGAGGACATCGCCGAGGAAGCGGTGGTGATCCCCACTCTGGTGCAGCGTTTGTCCCTGGAGACGTCAGCCGCCGCCTGGGCGGGCGCCTTGTTGGCGATTAAAGACTCCCCGCCCACCCTGTCTCCCCGGGAGGCCCTGGCGCAGATAGAAAACACCTTCTTTGATATTCGCACCAACGTTGCCAGGCTGGAGGCGTTGCATCGCCAACTGGTTACGGCAGTGGGGGCCTGAGCGGATAATCATGGCTGCATGCAAACAATGCCGGTATTTGCAGGATCAAGCCTGTGCTGCGCATCCACTGGCCAGAAGCAGTTTGGGCCGGCCCCTGGCGCCGCCCCCCCTGGGGGCCTGTTTCATTCCCATAGTGGAGGGATATCTGGAATACCTCCGCCCCGGCATGCGGGTCCTGGAGGTGGGCTGCGGCTCCTGGGAGCGACTCAGGCGCCATTGCCAGGAGTTGGGGGCCCACTATGAAGGAATCGATACCGCGGCCGCCTCCTTTGGCCGCCCCACCATTGCCACGCGCCTGGAAAACCTGGCCAACCTCACCTTTCCGGATGACTCTTTTGACCTGGTGGTGGGCAGTCAAAGCATGGAGCACTGGCCGGAATACGGTTGTTCCCTGTCCTGGGGGCTCTACCAATGTTTCCGGGTGGTCAAACCCGGAGGGCGGGTCCTCTTGAATGTGCCTATCCACTTCCATGGGGCGCGCCCCTTCTTCTTGGGGGAAAGAGAGTCCATCCGCCAACTCCTGGAGCCTTTTTCCGGACAAATCGTCCTGGAGGCCTGGGGCCATCCTTCTGCCCCGCTGCCCCCTTTATACCCCCATCCCGGTTATTGGCGGCTGCGCCACCGGCCGGCTTTTCACCTGGATATCCAGGCCGTCAAAGACCGGGCCTTGCCCCGGGTTATCCGGCGCCGCGGTCTGAACCATCAGTTTCTGGCCAAATTGCTGATGTATCCCCCTTCTTATGTGATGTATGTTGCCCTGCGTAAGATGGGATTTTTCCCCAAACTGGAGATAGCTGAGTAATGATGAAAATAATATACAAATTGCTTGACCCGGCCTTCTTATGCGGACTGGCTTTCTTTTCCATCATAATGGTTTTCATACTGGTATTTTTCTGCCGCAAAAAATCAACTTTGTCAAAAATAATTCTAGCTTATTTTATAATAGTTTCTATTCTTATCTTTTCAATCAATCTTTTTGTAAAAGATCCTTATCGTTCACAATTCGACTCTTATAATTTTAATCTTGTTGCTGTTAAAGTAGCAAACAATATTAAATCAGACCCAATAAATATATTTTCTTATCTTCCTTTGGAGCGTAAAGCATATCATAATCCTCCTTATATTATACTTCTAACAATAATTTATATTGTTTTCTATAATTCCATGATTGCAGGAGAATTATTCAGCGCTCTCTGTGGAGCACTGACGCTTTACCAATTATATTACTTTACAGAGTTTATCTACAATAAAAGAACTGCCTTATATACTACTTTTATGCTTGCGATCTCCCCTTTTTATATTTATCTTTCTACCAGACTATTACGTGAAACATTATGTTTATTAACCATTGTTACGTTCTTCCGCTTGTGGCAAAAGCAACAGCGGCATTTTGCTTGGAAAAATGTCATTTCCATGGGTCTGTTGATCCTCTTTTTGCTCTTCTTGCGAGCCCAATTCGCGGCCCTGCTCATGCTGGTCGTGGCGATTTATGGCCTTAGTTTTATTTTCTTCCGGAGGATCGGCCTGAAGGGCTTATTAACCGTGGCCTCCTCCATCACCCTGGGAATGTTCCTCTTGATCAACTATAGGCCCGAGATCCTGCAGAATACCCTTTTGGAAGGTTTCAAGTATGCCCAATTGGAGCGGATGGAGGCCAGGGAGGAATTCAGCTCCGAAATCTCTTTCTCTTACGCCGAGCCGGTAAAATTCAACTCTTTCGTGGATATTATCAACAGCATACCCAAAATGTCCTTCTACTTTATGACTGTGCCGTTGCCCTGGCATGTGTTTAACGCCAAGCTCCTCGTATGCTTACTGGATTCAGGGGCTCTGTGGTTTATCTATCTCCTGGCGATCTTCGACGCCAGAACTCTATGGCAGGGCAACCGCAAGTGGGCTTTGATATTGTTTTCTTACCTGGCCATTGGCATCGCCGGGGCGTCGCTGTTGCAAGCCAACATTTCCAATGCTATGCGGCACCGGTTGCCCTTTACGATTTTCATCCTTCCCTTGGCAGCCCACCGGCTGGTCCTGTGGTGGGAAAAGCGGCGGGGCCGGATTGCAGTCCGCAAACCCCTCTGGGCTCCCGGGGTCGGCCGCCCCCTGGCCTCAAGGAATAGTGGTCCCAGTGCCGCCGGATCCGGCAGGGTCGCTCCTGCCCGGCGGCTTTAAGCAATTTGTTCATGGAGGTCATGGGATGAACAATTGCAACCTGGCCAAGTCGAGGTGTTGGGGCATAGCCGGTCTGATCGTGATCAGCTTGACCAGCCTGGGGGGATTGCCCCTGGACGCGGCCCCCATGCCGGGCTGGCAGCAGCAGGGCTATCCTATCCACTCCCTGGCATTGCAGGCGCAAGGCGGCCAGCCCCCGGTGCTTCAACTTCAGGGAGCCAGGAATGAAACTCTTTTGCTGTTCTTTGAGTTGTCCGGGACTCCGGCTACGAACCTGGAGGTGAAATTAACTGGCCAGAAGGGCGCCCCCCTGCCTGATTGGCAGGTTTTGCAGGTGCGGCCTATTCCGACGAATCTGCCTCGCCGTTACTTTTGGGACGGCCTGGTGCCCCTGGGGAGCCCTCTGGTGTATCCCGAACCGCCGGTCCGGTTGATGGTAAAAATCACCCTCCGTCCCGGTCATCCGGCGGGGTCGCACCACTACGACCTGATTTTCCGCCACGGCCGGCGCTGGTGCCGCCAGCGCCTGGAAATGAGAGTCTGGGATTTCACCTTGCCCGCCGATTTGCCCATATCCATCATGGCCAATTTGTGGCCCCGGCAGGAGTGGTTCAAGCGGTATGGAGTCGGGTCTCTGGACGCTTGGGAACGGCTGGCGCCCGCTTATTTAAGCCTGTTGCGGCAGTATAAAATCAATGCCATCGCCGGGTTTTACCCCTTTCCGGCGGCCAAAGTGGCCCAAGGCCAACCGCTCACTGATTTCCCCCAGTATCTAAGGTTCTTAGATATGGTGGTGCAACTGGGGTTCCGACACTTCCGCCTGCCCCCCCTTCCCGGAGCCCCGAACCTGGAGCAAAGAGGGAATGCTTTTCAGCAACAGGTGGGAAAATTTTACCCATCATTTTACCGCTACCTACAGTCTAAAGGTTGGGTGAACAAAGCGCTGGTGAAAGTATGGGATGAACCGGATCCCCTGGCTTATCCCCAGGTGGTGAAGGCTTATGGTTTAATTAAGGCCGCGGCGCCGGGGTTGCGCACCGAATCGGCCGGGAAATCGCCGTCCCCCGATCTGGCCCGGGTGGTGGACATCTGGGCGGTCTATAATGCCCATTACGAACCGGACAAGGTGGCCGCCGCCCGGCGCCAGGGCCAGGAGATCTGGCTCTACGCCAATATGTTGCACGCCCCTCACCAGCCCCCCACGTATCAGCGCGTTATTGGCTGGTACCTTTACCAGTACGGGTTTTCGGGGTATTTATTGTGGTCGGTGAATTATTGGCCCCTTGATCCCTGGACTAATCCCCCCAGCGCCGGCCGTCGGGGCGGCGATTTTTTCCGGCGCGGAACCTTCCTCTACCCCGATCCCCAAACCGGCCGGCCTCTTCCCTCCCTGCGCCTGGAGACGCTGCGCCGGGGCTGGGAAGACTTTCAATATCTCGTTCTTCTCCAAGAGGCGGCCAGCAAGGGGCTGGTGGACCAAGCGGCATACAAACGACTTCAGGAGAAAATTACGTCATCAGTTCCTGATCTGAGAGAAAAAAATCCTAGGGTGACTTGGCCACAGCTGGAAGATTTACGCCTGCAGATCGGGGAAATGCTGGATCGAGCCGGTGGAGGTCGGCATGGCTAAGACTGCTCGGCCGGTTCCTGCCCGCATCTGCCACGTAATTACCACCCCGCAGGACCAGTTTGCCTCTGGTTTAAGAACTAGGTTACAGGCCCAGATCTGTCAAGATCTGGGGTTCGAGGTGGACGTGGTCACCGGATGGGGGTTAAACGACCCGGGGTTGGTCTCCCCGCCTCTCGCCGGAGTCGTTTATCACCGCCTGCCTTATTTGACCAAGTATGTCTCTCCTCGGCAAGACTTCCAAGCCCTGATCGGCCTTTACCGGCTTTTCCGGAAGCGCCGCTATCAGGTGGTCCAGACCCATCTGGCGAAAGCCGGGGTGCTGGGACGGATCGCCGCGGGACTGGCTCGGGTGCCGGTGGTGGTCCACGACGTCCCCGGTTATGGGTACCCGCCAACCCATGCGCGGCCTCTCAGGAGGCTCTATCTCGCCTTGGATCGCTGGGCTGGCCACTTTACCACCCACTACATCTTTTATGCCAAACATCTCCTGGAGACCTTCGAGGCAATGAGAATCGGCCCCAGGGCCTCTAAAACCGTAATTCATACCGGGGTAGATTTTTCTTCCTTCTTAACCGCGCCCAAACTGTCCCCCCGGGAACGCGACCAGAAGCGCGCCGTCTGGGGCCTGAGCCCCCAGGAATTGGTAATCGGCTATGTGGCCCGCATGGTTCCGTCCAAGGGACACGATCTGGCCATCCGGGCCCTGCGGTTGCTCTTGGACCGGCGCCCCCAGGCAAAACTCTTTCTCATTGGAGGAGCTATCTGGCCCGAGGAAAAGAAGTTTTTTGGTGAGTTGCAGGCGCTGGTGCAAGAGTCCGGGGTGTCGGGCAAGGTCATTTTTGCGGGCCATCAAAGTCAGGTAGTTCAATATTATCAGATGTTCGATGTCTATGTTTCTCCCTCCCTTTTTGAGGGAAGCCCCCTGAACGTGACGGAAGCGGTGCTCATGGAATTGCCGGTAGTGGCTTTCAACATCCCGGCAATATCGGAGTTTTTCTCCGCTACGGCCATTATTACTCCTTTGGGGGATATTGCCGGGTTAAGCCGGGGGCTGGAGCAGGCCATCACCCAGGTGATGGCCGGGCACAAGCAGTCTTCGCCGGCTTTTCGGAAAAAGCTCGTGGAAACATTTTCTCCTGCCCGCTGGAGGAAGAACTTGACCGATTTCTATCAGGATCTCATATTAGGGAATCACTTCCCGGAGTTTGTCGGATCATGGGAATTAAGCCATGAGAAGGAAATATTAAGATTAATTTGACGAATATCGGCCAGGGGTTATGGGTTTGGTTCAATACCATCATAGGGATTATACCGGGAAAACCGGCAATGTAGTGCGCGGTTTTCTATCCGGCTTTCCCTTTCCCATCTTTCGGGGCAAGCGATGGATTGGAGGCAAATCCGCCATCCTACCCGGGGTGGTAATCGGCCGGGGTAGCATCATTGCCGAGGTTTCGGTGGTGACCAGGGATGTACTATTCGGTCTATCATCATATGGATAAGGGTAAAAGCGGCTGAACTTTCTAACCATTTCGAATTAAAATAGAAGGTAATCTAACTCATTATGCGCAATATAATTCTACAACCAGACCAGCGGCTTCGGCTCCTGCTAATGTTGGGGGACGTGGTGATCATCCTCGGCTCCCTGTTCCTGGTTATTTTATTAGCGGTGTCTGTCAAAATGTTTATTCCATTGGATAATTCAAACTTCACCATTGTTAGCCTTGTTCTTTCCGCTATTACAGTTTTTATATATTATATTTTGGACTTATATGAGGTGTCGGACCCAAAGAGTTTTGTAATTATATTACTTTCCAGTTGCCTGGGGATGGTGTTAGTAATGACACTTTACAGCTCCCTATCATATCTTATTATTATTTTACGTCTTGGAAAATTTAACTTGCTCATTTGCATGTTAATGATCTGGCTGTTAACATTAATTTGGCATACTTCATTTAATAAATTGATTAAAATCAAACCGCACCGCATCTTATTTATTGGCAAAGAGAAAATAATTGAGGATATAATACAATATATCAAAGATAATAATTCACAGTATTATGAAATAGTTGGTCATTGGCATAGTCACAGTTGCAATCCCCACTTACCTAATCTTAATAATTTCATTCGAGACACTAATGCTGATATGATTGTTTATTCGGTTCATTCTAAAATTCTCAAGCAGATCACGAATGATCTGATTACCGTAAAGTTTGGCCAGAAGAATACCATTGACGCCTACAATTTTTATCAACACCTGACATGCAAGTATCCCATCTCTTTTCCAGACGAGTTTTGGCTTTTGGTCAATGCTCAAAAGGAGATTTTCTTTCCCACTGCTGCCGCCAATCTGAAAAGGGCCCTTGACCTGCTTTTCGTCTTGCTCCTTTTGCCCGTGGCAGTGCCCCTTTTCTTGATCGCCGCCTTGGCCATCAAACTGGATAGCAAAGGGCCGGTCCTTTTCATTCACGAGAGGTTGGGGAAGAACGAAGTCCCTTTCCGGCTCTTTAAATTACGCACCATGATTGATAATGCCGAGAGCTTCACCGGGCCGCAATGGGCCCTGAAGGACGACCCCCGCATCACCCGGGTGGGGAGGATTTTGCGCAAACTCCGGATTGATGAAGTGCCCCAACTCATCAATGTCCTTAAGGGGGAAATGAGCGTTATCGGGCCCAGGCCTATCCGCCGGCATTTTGCGGAAATCCTGGAGAATGAGACTCCCTACTATCGTTTGCGGTTCCTGGGCAAACCCGGCTTAACCGGTTGGGCTCAAGTTAATCATGATTATGCTGGAACAAATGAGGGGCATAAGGAAAAATTGCAATATGATCTCTTTTACCTGATGCATCAGTCTCTGTTAATGGATATAATAATATTATTGAAGACTATCCGGGTATTGGTCTGGGCCAAGGGGCGTTAATTTTCCACCACATGCGAATGAAATTGGCTTGGTCAATTCCTGGGGGCACAGTTTGGGTTAAAATCGGCCCTTCCAGGAGGCGCCCCCATGCATCAGGTGGTTGCGACCCCTGGCCGGTCCCGCCCTTTAGGTACTGATAATCGTCAACCTCAGCGCCGCCGGGTTAAGGGGGCGCACTTTATCCTCTTCAACTTGGGATATTGCCGGGGAGCCGAATTTGACCATTCGCAGTTCCGTCGTTATTCGGCCTAATCGCCCAAAGTTTAAACAAGTTGCCTTGGGAAACTTGACTTCCTGGGCCCCTATGTTTAAACTAATAATAAAAAACAATAATAGGATGAAAATAAAATGTCAAAAAACATCATCATCTTAGGCTTCGGAAGATCCGGGACTACCTGGATCTCAGATATTGTCTCTAAAATTACAGGTAAATTGGTTCTTTTTGAGCCAGTTCATCCCAGTGTGACCGAGCATGTGGAAAGATTTGCATATGCTACGATCACTGATCGAGAGACTTCAAGTCTGTTGAAAGACTTTTACAATAAAGTTTTGAATAAACAACATCGGAAGATGTGGTTGTTGCGCAACCACGTTCCCGATAGATTGGAACATATCAACCCGGATTTCCTGACTATGCTATGGGAAGAATGCGGCATAATTGGCTTTAAGGAAATCCGCGCCAATTTTATGATGGAATGGTACTTGGAAAATCTACCTGGCAAAATCGTATTTGTCATTCGCCACCCCTGTGCCACCGTTGCCTCCATCAAGAAGAGAGTAAACTTCTGGGAATTCGGTTGGCCTTATACCTATGACCTTTTTTTGGGAAAAACCCTTTTTAACGAACATTACCAGAATCATCCAATCCAGAATTGTGTTGAGGTCGTCCGGCGGGCCGACTCCGATATCGCCAAGTACGCGGTAATGTGGGCCATCACCCACGCCATAGCCCTGCCGGAGCTGGAAAGGTTGGGATTACCGTTATTCTTTTATGAAAACTTCTATGACCATCCCTTTTCCTCCAGCCGGGAAATGTTTAACTACCTGGGCTATGAAAATGTTGACATTCACCCGTCCTTTTTGTTCACGCCTTCCATGACCGCCCTGGCCACAGTCCATGGTTTGGAAGTGCCGGAACAAGTTTATAAGCAAAAGGGCGTCTCGTTCTTCTGGGATTCCATACTCAATGAGGAAGAGGTCGATGGGGTCCTGGATATCGTCAAATCATTCGGGATAAACTTGTACGACAAACACGGCATTATGCAGCCCAGCGGTTATTCTGTCCAGGCAATATCCCCCTTCCACTGGCTTCCACGAATGATGGAAACATAACTCCCCTCCGGATGCGAGGACGGGGGCTGCTATCCCATCTTGGTGGTGAGCCTTTTATCCGCTAATCGCAATTCCAGGTATAGAACTTGGCTCCCGGCAATTTGCCAGAACTTCTTTTCTTCCCCGCCGGGGAAGATGAGGCGACCCGCCGTCACCCCCTGTTCTTGGAGACGTACTTCTTACTGGAGGAGGAGGTATTTTGCCGCTTGCCGCCATACCCGGAGGTATCTCCGGCATGGAGGGTGGACGGCCAGAGCAGGGAAAGGCAAAGCAAGCCGCCCCAGAGGGAGGCCAGGAGCCTCAAGGTGAGATTATTTACGGAAAATTGCCTGAGCATGAGCGTCTTCTCCTGAAATAACCCGGCTGGTGGCGGCAAAGTTTGGAATCCACCCTTTACTTCAGATTGAGGCAAGACAGACGGGGAGTAAATCGGGGATGGCCTGATTTTCCGGGAATAATCCCTGATATTGCGGTTGCGGGTTGCGGGTTATCGGCTATCAGGCTGTTTATTCCTTATTGTTTACTGCTCACCGCTCACCGTTCACTAATCCAAACACGTGGCCTCCCGGTCTCCGGGGATGGGATATTCCCCCAGGCGGGCCAGGAAATGGAGGAGAATCCGGGCGGTGGCTCCCCAGATCACCGTTTTGTCATGGGTCCAATAACAGACCCGGGTATTGCGGCTCCGGTAGGTATAATTTCCCGTGCTCCAGCGCCCGGAATCGCAAAACCCCTCCAATGGAAAGAAAAGCAGGCGTTTCACCTCCTGGGGGTTGAGGTGAAAGTCGTAAGGGTGGGGGATAACTCCCACGAAACCGGTGACCCAGTAACCGGTGATGGTGGCAATGGGTTTCAAGGACCCCAGCACTTCCACCGCCTGGGGGTCCAAGCCGATTTCCTCCTGGGTTTCCCGCAGGGCCGTGGTCAGCAGGTCCGGATCTTCGGAGTGTTGGACTCCCCCGGGAAAAGAGATCTGACCCTTGTGGTCTTTCACCGTCAGGGTCCGCTGGGTGAAAAGGATATGGAGCGTCCCATTTTTCAGAAACAAGGGCGCCAGCACCCCGGCAGGCACCATGCCCTCTTCCGGAACCGGGCGGGGAGATTCCAGTGCGAGGCGCTTCTTGAGAAAATCCAGACTGAACCTGGGCATGGTCTTTTTTACCATGGAACCTGGGGCCATGGCAACATTGGGGGGCGTTAAAGCCCCAACCCAAGAGGGCAATAAATAAATTTATGGAGGGTTGGGTCCGCCCAAAGTTAACTTTTTCTGCATCTTGGCGTCTTGGCGCGGGGAATTGACAAAGCTGCGGCCTGGCTTTATGTTTGGGTAAAGAGTCTAATCACCCGTCCGGGGTTGCTCCCGGTGCATTCTCTATAGAGGAGACCCTCCCATGAAAGTGCAGGAATACATGCTCCAGGCCTTAAAAGACGCGGTGCAGATGGAAGTGGAGGGCCGCCAGTTCTACCTGGAGGCCGCCAAAAAAGTTCAAAGCGAAGGCGTCCGGGAAATTCTGGAATACCTGGCGGAATCGGAGATCTACCACATCCAGAAGTTCAACGAAATCTACCAGAGCATTCAGAAAGACCCCCACTGGACCGCGTCCCTGGCGGAATTCAAGCCTCCCAAGCACGAGCCGTACGTCTGCGTCCTGGCCATGGCCAAGGAAAAAGAGGGGGCCGGGGGCCAGGATGACCTTCAGGCCCTACGCACCGGCATCAAAATGGAAGAGTGCTCCATCGATTACTACACCAAGTTGGCCAAGGAAACCCTGGACCCTCTGGCCCGGCGCTTCTTCATGAGCGTGGCCCACGAGGAACGGGGCCACCTCCTGGCCCTCCTGGATATGCACAACTACCTCTCCGACCCGGCGGACTGGTTCTACGTCAAACAGATGGGCCACGTGGACGGACAATAAAGACGGTTTTCGGTTTTCGGTCTTCGGTTTTCGGTATTTAATTTCGTCTTCTTTGACCGAAGACCGAAGACCGAGGACCATTATTTTATGGAACTGCTCGTCATCGGCTCGGGGACCGGGGTTCCGTCCTTGCGCCGGGGCGCCCCCGCCCTGGCGGTGAAGGCCGCGGAGAAGCTGATCCTTCTGGATCTGGGGAGCGGCGCCCTGCGGTCCATGTTAAAATACGGCCTGGACTTCAACCAGGTGGACATCATCGCCTTGAGCCATTTCCACCCGGACCACGTGGGCGACCTGGTCCCTTTTCTCTTTGCCACCCGTTATTCTCTGGGATATACCCGGAAAGAGCCGTTTACCCTGCTGGCGGCCCGGGGTTTCACGGATTTTTATGCCGGCCTCAGCATGGCCTACGGCGATTGGGTAAAGGCGCCTCCGGGCTTGATGGAACTTAGGGAATTACCCACGGACGGACCAAGTGAAATTTCCTGGCCGGGGCTGGTGATCAGAAGCGCGCCCCCCAACCACATCGAGAGCAGCCTGGCCTACCGCCTGGAGGCTGAAGGGGTCAGTCTGGTCTATTCCGGCGACACGGACGAAAGCGATTCATTGGTGGATCTGGCGAACGGCGCGGACTTGCTGGTGCTGGAAGCCGCCAACCCCTTCAAGGTGCCGGGGCATCTCACTCCCCAGGAGGCCGGGCGCCTGGCGGCCCGGGCCGGGGTGAAAAGGCTGGTGCTGACCCATTTTTATCCCCCTTGTGATGAGGTGGACGTGGCGGCTTTGGCCGGGCAGGAATTTCCCGGCGAAATTATCCGGGCGGAAGACGGGTTGCGGGTTCAAGTTTAACCACAGAGGCACAGAGGGCACAAAGAATTACACCGGGAAGAAATTTACGGCCCTGGCGGCCTGCGGCCAGGGCCGGGAGATTTTGCAAGCCTCCGGGTTCTTTGGGGCTAGGCGGTTAACAATGACTCGAACTATTTGTTTTCCTTTACCTGGACTGCAGCCACCTTGTCGGCGCCCTTCTGGGGATATAGGTTGGGGTCGTTGTCGGCCCAGGGAGCGGGCTGCAGGCGGGCCTGCTCGAAGCCCCGGCGCTTGCCCACCAGACGGTAGGCGAATCGGGCCTCGGGGTCGCCCGTGTTCAGGCGCACCTCAAAGGCCTTGGGGCCGGTTTGGCTCACATACAATTCCGCCTTGGCGTAGGGCTGCAAAAAGACAAAGTAATCCTGGTTCAGGTTGACGGTCTCGGCGAAGACGGGATCGATTTTGATTACCGCCTGGCCGTCCTTGAGCTTGCCGAAGCCGTAATCAGTGAAGTAGACGCCCGTGGACTCCTCGGCCGAAAGGGAGCGGGCTCCCTGGGAGGTGGCCACCACCGCGTTCTTGAGGCCGCCCACCACCTCCAGCCCCTGGTTGCCGATGGGGGTGGAGATATAGACGCCGCGGCCCTGGGCGCCTTTGGCAACAAATTGCCCGGCCCAGCCGTTGCCGCTGGTTACCGCCATGAGAGCCGTTTTGGCACTGGCCCGGTTGGTGATTGCAAAATAGCCGGCGACACCATTAAAACTGATGCCATAGACGCCGTAGCCGGTCCCCGTGTTTTGCCCCTTGACGCCGGCATGGGGGGCCGTGCCGCCGGTTTTGCCAAAGACTCCGATTTTCGGGGCCAGGCCGTACACGCCAGTGTTATAACTGTTCCCGTATACCCCCGGGCCGCCGGTATCGGTCATATTGCCATTCACCCCGTTTACCCCGGCAGAGGACCCGGTGCTCCAGCCTTCAACCCCCACGCCGCTTGCAGAGTAACCCCTCACGCCCTTCCCGGAACCCGTGGCTTCTCCCACCACGCCAAAATTGATCTCAGTTTGCCCCAAAACCCCGATGCCGTGAGCGGCGCCCATGATGCCGATGCCGGCCCCGGCGGGATTGGAAATCTTCAGGGCCGGGGTGGGGGGTGCAACGCTCACGCTGTCGTCGCACGGCAGGGTAAAGCCGCAATCAGCCCCCACTACGGGCCCGACGGAAATCAGAAGGGACAAGGTGGCCAGGATGGCCAAAGCGCTCAACAAAATTTTGGGCGCCTTCATGTCAAACCTCCTTTTCTTCTGCCCCGATACTTTAAGAAATCTGTTAAGGATGCTGTGTCCGACTGATCCGACCAAAATTGCTTTCCATCAGGCTAGAAACCTTTACCTCGATAGCCACCTCCCTTCTCTCGGGATTTATCCAGGTGAAGTTTGCAGCCGGCTGCGCCCACTTCCGGACCTCCTCTTTGAACTCCGGACAAGGGATTTATTTTTTCGGTTTTGTAAAGGGGTTAGACGGTTGCAGCGTTTCGAAGATGCTGGTTATGAGCGTCGGCCCAATTAGGAAGAGCGCTATGGGGTTAGAGGATCGGCTGGGCTCCCTACGGCAACAGTTTTTAATAGAACATGATCCTTGCGGGGTAAACATGGGTCTTCCTTTAAAGGTTAATAAAAATATACCATAATTTCCTGTTAGACACAAGTCAAAAAATTTTTTGGGGCAGGGGCAGAGTTGCCCCATTTCCCCCAAAATTTTGCGGGAGAATTCAGGAATTAATGCGTACGGTCAAGCAGTTCCGCGGTAATGGCCTGGAAATACTCTTTTTCCCGGCTGGGAGGGAAAAGGGCCAGGTTGTCCTGGGCCTTGAGGGTGTATTGGCGGGCAGTGCTCCGGGCGTGGTTCAGGGAGCCGTATTGATCCAGGAGTTTCCTCAGTTCCGGGACCAATTCCGGGGTTAAATTCCGAGCCGCCTCTTGGAGGCGCTGCCGGTCCTGGGACTCGGCGCGGCTCAAGGCATGAATCAAGGGCAGGGTGACCCGGCCCTCTTTAAGATCGGCGCACACCGGTTTCCCCAACTCCTTTTCATCGCCCACAAAATCCAGGATATCGTCCACCACCTGGAAGGTGATGCCCAGGTTGAGGCCCATCTGGGCCAGGGCCTCTTCCTGCTCCGGCGGGGCATCCCCCAGGATGGCGCCGATGCGGCAGGCCGCGGCCATGAGGATGGCGGTCTTCCGGTTGATGACTTCGAAATATTCGGCTTCCGTTAAATCCAGGTTGCCGGTGTGCAGAAGCTGCAAAATCTCCCCTTCCGCCATCATGGTGGTGGTGTGGGACAGCACCTGGAGGACCTTCAGCCGGTTGGTGGTCACTGCCAGGGACAGGGCTTTGGCCAGGAGAAAATCCCCCACCAGGATGACGGCCTGGTTCCCCCAGATGGTGTTGGCGGTGGACAGGCCCCGGCGCACCGCGGCTGCGTCCACCACGTCGTCGTGGAGCAGGGTGGCGGCGTGGAGGTATTCAAAAATGGTGGAGAAATCGGCCAGGTGCTCGCCCCGGCAGCCGCACATGCGGGCGGAAAGGAGGAAAAGGAGGGGCCGGACCCGTTTCCCGCCGGAGAGCAGGATGTGCTGCCCCACCTGGGAAATCAGGGGCACATGGGTCTGGAGATTAGCCGCCAGGGCCTGGTTGATGGCGGCCACCTCGCCTTTCAGTTCCCGGAGAATGGAGTTGGGCTTCATAAAGGGTTTATTATTGTGAAGAAAATAACTTACTTCCGGCAGGAAGTCAACTGAAGATGGAGAGGAGCCACAGATGCCCCGGGATAAACACAGATAATAATATCTGGGTTCATCCGCGTTAATCGGCGGTTACAATCTCCCCCACCAGGTCATAAGCCAAGGCCCGGGTTATTTTGACCATCTGGACCTCGCCGACGCGGCCTTCTCCTGCGGTGATATAAACCTGGCCGTCGATGTCCGGCGCCTGGGTGATGAGGCGGCCACTGAGAAGATATTCGCTTTCCGGGCTGACCCCTTCCACCAGCACCGGTTGGCGGGCGCCCACCAGGGCCTTGAGTCTTTCTTTGACGATGCGGGCCTGGAGCGCCTTGAGGCGCTGGGCCCGCCGGCGGACAACCCGGCGGGGCGGGGCACCGGCAAATTTCGCCGCGGGCGCTCCTTCTTCGGGCGAATAAAGAAAGACCCCCAGGTGGTGGAACCGGACTTCCTGGACCAGGTCTAACAGGGCCTGGAAATGGTCTTCCGTCTCCCCCGGAAATCCCACCATGACGCTGGTGCGCAGCGCCGCCTGGGGCAGGACCTCCCGGATGAGGCGGCAGGCCTCTATAACCTTCGCCCGGTTATACCCCCGGCCCATGCGCCGCAGCATCTCGTCATGTCCGTGCTGGATGGGGAGGTCCAGATAAGGGGCCACCTGGGGCAGGGCGGCCATGGTCTCGACCAGCTCCCGAGTGATGCGGGCCGGGTGGCTGTACAGCACCCGGAGCCAGGTGAACCCCGGCAGGCGGCCCAGTTCCCGGAGCAAGTCCGGCAAACCGGGCCGGCCCCCCCCATCCCGGCTGTAGGCGGTGGTGTCCTGGGCCACCAGTATCAGCTCCTTGACCCCTTGGGCGGCCAGGTCCAGGGCCTCGTGAATAAGGGTATCCAGGGGGCGGCTGCGGTATGGCCCCCGGATCCGGGGAATGACGCAGAAAGTGCAGGCGTGGCTGCAGCCTTCGGCGATCTTGAGGTAGGCCAGATGCCGGGGGGTGGCGGCCAACCGGGGCTGGGGCTCGCGGTAGTCGTAGGGCCGGGCATGATGCCACAGGCGGCGGCCCCGGCCTTCTCCGAGCTGCCGCAACAAATGGGGAAGTTGGGGGAAATCGTGGACCCCCACAAAGAGGTCCACTTCGGGGAGAAGCTGCTCCAAGTCCGGCCCATACCGCTGCACCAGGCAGCCGGTGACGGCCAATAGTTTGCCGGAGTCATTTTCCTTATAACGGGCCAACTCCAATATGGCATCCACCGCCTCCTGGGACGCGGGGGCGATAAAGGCGCAGGTGTTCACCAGGAGGAGGGACGCGGCCCGGGGATCATCCACCACCTCCCAGCCCTCCCGGGTTAAATTACCTAACATTATTTCGGTGTCCACCAGGTTTTTGGGACACCCCAGGCTGACGGTGTAGATTTTCATTGAGTTGACAGTTAACAGTTAACAGTTGACAGTTTTGAGTTTTGAGTTTTGAGTTTTGAGTTTCGCGAACGTAGGACGAAAAAAAACACTAACAGCCAACAGCCAACAGCCAACTGCTTACTGCTCACCGCTCCCTGCTCACT